>JAAUZY010000017.1 GCA_014804355.1 Lachnospiraceae bacterium | reverse complement strand
GTGCCGATCATCGCTTTGACAGCGAATGCCCTGATGGATGCCCGTGAGAAATTTGCCAAGGCAGGCATGGATGACTTCGTGGCAAAGCCCATCGAGATGAAAGAGATATGTAAATGCATCAAGAAGTGGCTTCCCGACGAACTGATCGTTGCCAACACGGATGCAGATACGAATGCAGAAAGAGTGCATGGTGCAGGAGCAAACGGCGTACAGGCAGCGAATGACGGAGGTGCCGGAGAAGCACAGATGCAGAGTGCGCCGCTGCCGGATCTTCCGGGCATCAATGCTGCGGACGGCGTTAAGTATTCCGGCAGTGAGAAGCTGTGGTATAAGCTCTTAGGCGATTTCTACAAGCTGATCGACGCCAAGGCTAACAAGATCGAGAAATGTCTCGCTGATAACCTGATCAGAGACTATACAATAGAAGTCCATGCCCTCAAGAATACGGCCCGTATGGTGGGTGCGGCCCATCTCTCCGAGTGGTTCCATCGGATGGAGGACTGCGGCAATGCGGGCGATGTGGAGACGATCACGGCTGAAACCCCGGGACTTCTGGAAGAACTGAGAAGCTTTAAAGAGATCCTGCGTCCTTACGGAGAGGCCGGCAACCAGAACAAGAAGGAAGTGCCCACAGAAGAACTGATAGAGATCCTTACGAATATGCGGGATTCCATGGATCAGTTCGACTTAGACGGCGTGGATGCGGCCATGCAGGAGTTAGAGAAATGCCGCATACCCGATAGCTGCAGTCAACAGATGGAGACGCTTCGAGTGGCAGTTACGGATGTCATGATGGAGGAAGTCATGAATGTGGCGGATGAGATGATTGGGATGTTGCGCTGAAATCAGTTGTACTTTCCATAAATATTGCCCATAATATTATGTAAGAGCGGAGGTAGATATTATGGAAGCGTTAAATAAAGAAGAAATATATACGATAGATGATATTTATGCCCTGCCGGATGGAGAACGGGCGGAATTAATCGACGGGAAAATTTATTATATGGCTCCGCCAAGTACAAAGCACCAAAGATTGCTTAATTATATCAACACAGAGATAAATTTATATATTCGGAATCATAATGGCGAATGTGAAGTGTTTCCGGCTCCGTTTGCAGTCTTCCTTAACGAAAATGACACAAATTATGTGGAACCCGATATCAGTGTGATCTGTGATAGCGGTAAACTTACTGACAAAGGCTGCAACGGCGCGCCGGATTGGATCATTGAGATCGTTTCACCGGGCAGCAAGCATATGGATTATTTTACAAAGCTGTTTAAATATCGTACCGCCGGTGTTAAGGAGTACTGGATCGTTGATCCGGAGAAAGATTCCGTTATGGTATATCGGTTTGAAGAAGAAACGATGGAGCAGTATCCTTTCGGAGATGATGTACCGGTTGGGATTTATGAAGGATTTTCTATTAAAGTGCAGTGAAGAATAGAAATATTTTATTGGACAGTGCAATAGGGTCTGATGCCGCTTGTAAATGGGATAAGACAATTTTAAGAAAATAATTGCACAATAAAAACACCTGCCGGGAGTTGCTTTCCCGACAGGTGTTTTATTATACATTTCAAGATTGGCTATTCAAATCCGTAAAAATGAAATCTGCAAAATGAAATTCGCAATCAGAAGTGATTGGTTTGTCAGTTAGTGAAGTACCTCTGTTTCTCCTACAGCTTCTTCCCGGTCAACAGCTCATATCCCTGCAGATATTTATCAATCGTCTTCTGCACGATCTCTTCCGGCAGCGTCCAGTCATGTCCCTCATTGCTCTTGAGCCAGTCTCTTGCGAACTGCTTGTCGAAGGAAGGCTGTGCGTGACCCGGCTCGTAGCCGTCTGCGGGCCAGAAACGGGAGCTGTCGGGAGTCAGCATCTCATCGCCCAGAACGATATTACCGTTTTCATCCAGACCGAACTCAAACTTCGTATCTGCGATTATGATCCCGCGCGCCAGCGCATACTCCGCGCATTTCTTGTAGAGGGCGATGGTGTAGTCACGAAGCTTGGAGGCATATTCTGCACCCTTACCCGGGAATCTCTTTTCCAGATAATCCACGCTCTGCTCGTAGGAGATATTCTCATCGTGATCGCCGATTTCCGCCTTAGTGGAAGGAGTGTAGATCGGCTCCGGCAGCTTGTCGGATTCCCGTAAGCCTTCCGGCAGCTTAATGCCGCATACGGTACCGTTCTTAACATAGCTTGCCCAGCCGCTTCCTGTGATGTAACCGCGCACGATGCACTCGATGGGCAGCATCTCTAATTTACGGCACAGCATGCTGTTGCCGTCGAATTTATCCTGTCTGAAAAATTCCGGCATATCGTTTACGTCCACGGAGATCATGTGATTAGGCAGAATATCCTGTGTCATGTCGAACCAGAACTTAGACATCTGCGTCAGGACAGTACCTTTCTTGGTCACCTGGTTTTTCAGAATCACATCGAAACAGCTAATGCGATCCGTGGCAACCATGATCAGGCTGTCGCCGTTGTCGTAGATCTCACGTACTTTACCTTCTTTAATCGGTTTTAATTCAGTCATGTTTATCATTATTCCTTTCTTTCAGCGCACATATAAGACAGCATGGTTTGTCGCAGAGCGTCTTTTATGTACGTTTTTCTTCTATATAATAGTTTCGTGATATTACATGAGTAGATTATACACGAACACCCCGCCGATTTACAAGTATGTGGAGAGATTTTTTATTTGTCATGAAAAACTAGGGCGCTTTTCAAGCCCACGCCACAGCCTAAGCTCAGATGGAAGTTAATATCTTAAGGAGCCCCTAGAACAGCGCCGGCACTTAGCGAGGTTTCTCACGAGCTTAGTGTCCGTTGCGCTGTGAAAGGAGCGAAAGCGCGGCTCCGTAGATATTAGCTTCCGTCTGAGCGTCCGTCCTAGATATGCTGTGAAAAGTAACCAACCATACACAAAATCGAAAACTTTTCTTGTAAAAACCTCACAATTCCATTATAATTTGACTGTATACACTAATACAGCAAAGGAGAGGGATAAAATGAACGAAAACAAAGAGTTCAAACCGTATATTCCCGCGGATAAGATTACGCCGGAGTTTACGGGGACATCGATCGTTATGGGAGTTATCCTCGCCATCGTATTCGGTGCGGCAAATGCGTATCTGGGGCTTCGCGTGGGCATGACCGTGTCCGCGTCGATTCCGGCGGCGGTTATTTCCATGGGTGTGATCCGTGTCATCATGAAGAAAAACTCCATTTTGGAGAGTAACATGGTGCAGACCATCGGTTCTGCCGGTGAGTCATTGGCGGCCGGTGCGATTTTTACCATGCCGGCGTTATTCCTATGGGCGAATGAAGGATTGTGTGACAGACCGAGTCTTGTGGAGATTACGCTGATTGCACTCTGCGGCGGCGTGCTGGGCGTACTGTTTATGATTCCGCTTCGTAACGCGCTGATAGTTAAGGAACATGCCACGCTCCAGTATCCGGAAGGAACGGCCTGCGCGGAAGTACTTCTTGCAGGTGAGGAGGGCGGCTCCGACGCCTCCACCGTATTCAGCGGTATGGGATTAGCAGCCGTATTCAAGTTCCTTGTGGACGGTATCAAGGTCATTCCGGCTGATATTGTAGCCGAGTTCCGCTCTTTTAAGGGCGAACTGGGTATGGAAGTGTATCCTGCACTCCTCGGTGTAGGTTATATTGTGGGTCCGAAGATTGCTTCCTATATGTTTGTGGGGTCGTTAGTCGGATGGATGGTGCTCATTCCGATGATCTGTCTGTTCGGCGCGGATGTATGGATGTATCCGGCTGAAGTGGGAACGACGATCGGGCAGCTTTATGAGAGCGGCGGCGCTTCGCAGATCTGGAGTTCTTATGTGAGATATATCGGTGCGGGCGCGATTGCGACGGGAGGTATCATTTCCCTGATTAAATCCTTGCCGCTTATTGTTACGACCTTCAGAGATTCCATTAAGAGTATGAAGGGCAGTAAAGATACGAGCGGTGCGAGAACGGCGCAGGATCTGCCCATGGGCGTAGTACTGGCCGGTATTGCGGCAATGGTTATCATTATCTGGCTGGTTCCCGCAATACCCGTTACTTTCCTAGGGGCACTGCTTATCGTAGTATTCGGTTTCTTCTTTGCAACCGTATCTTCACGTATGGTAGGGTTGATCGGAAGTTCCAATAATCCGGTGTCCGGTATGGCTATTGCCACGCTTCTGATTGCAACAATGTCTATTAAAGCAACAGGTGACAGCGGCATCACAGGCATGATGGGTGCGATTGCAATCGGATCGGTGATCTGTATTATTGCGGCGATTGCCGGTGATACATCACAGGATTTGAAGACAGGTTATTTGCTTGGCGCAACACCGAAGAAACAACAGATTGGTGAACTTATCGGTATAGTTGCCGCGGGTCTTGCCATCGGCGGCGTATTGTATCTGTTGAATAATGCATGGGGTTACGGCGGTGCGGAAGTTCCGGCTCCTCAGGCGACATTGATGAAGATGATCGTAGAAGGTATCATGGGCGGTGATCTGCCTTGGAATCTTGTATTTATCGGTGTTTTCCTTGCACTTGGTCTGGAAATCCTGAGAGTTCCGGTTATGCCTTTTGCCATCGGTCTGTATCTGCCGATCTACTTAAATGCCAGCATCATGGTCGGCGGTGTAGTGCGCATGGTTATGGATGCACGGAAGAAAGTAGACGAAAAGACCAAAGAGCGTCAGGCTACCGATGGCACCTTATACTGTGCGGGTATGATTGCCGGAGAAGGTCTGGTAGGTATCCTGCTTGCGATTCTTGCGGTCGGAGGTATCTCCATGGATCTGTCAGGTTCATTGAACCTCGGTAATATCGGCGGTGTTGTACTGATGATCGTGATGATCCTGTGTCTGCTTAAGTTCTCTATGTGGAAGAAGAGTAAGAGCTGATGAAAAAGAAAAAAAAGCAGGTGAATTATCTTGATCTGATTCCTGAACGGGCAGCAGAGCTTACGTGGAGAGAGGATGAAGAGGGACTGATTATTCTGGAAGTTGAAAATACGGGAGTATTCAACCGTGTTGCCCAGAAGCTTTTCAAACGTCCGAAATATACGAAGGTTCATATGGAGAAGTACGGCAGCTTCCTCTGGCCGTTGATTGACGGTGAGAGGACTGTGATGGAGCTTGCGGATATGCAGAAGGCACAGTTCGGTGAGGAAGTGGAGCCGTTGTATCCGCGGGTGGCGAAGTATATGCAGATCATGGAGAGCTATCATTTTATCAAGTTTAAGGATAGAAATTACTAAGACAATAAATCAAAAAGGTAGGACTTGTTCCTGCCTTTTTGATTTATATGTAACAATAACGAACGAGGATGACAAAGAAGTTTCATTAGAGATTCTGGAAGGACAGCCAAAATATCGACAGAAAAATAAAAAAATGACACCTCAAAAAAAAATAGTGCCTTTCTTAAAAAAAAGATAAAGAATAAAATAGAATGGTAATCAGTCTGTAATAAGACACATTGATATTATAAAAAAGGAGGATTTCATTATGAAAATGAAAAAAGTAACAGCGCTTTTATTGGCTGGTCTGATGACACTTTCCATGACTGCATGTGGAAATAGTGGCGATTCCGGCAATAATGCGCAATCGTCAGATTCTTCAAGCTCTGACGCAGGAACTGAAAGTACAGGTACGGAAGCTGAAGGTACAGACGCTGAAAGTGCAGGTACAGAAACGGCGGATGGAGTTACCAATCTTGTTCTTTGGACATGGAATGATGACGCTCTTACATTTGCTAAGAAGTTTAACGAGACCCATGACAATATTCAGGTTGAAGCTATTAACGTAGCGGCATCTGGTGAATATGAGACTAAGGTACAGACCGCATTACTTGGCGGTGAAAAAGAGCCGGATCTTATCGGCGCTGAGCCCGGATGGATAACTATGTTCATGGAGGCAGGATTCTTTGCAAACCTTGATGATTTTGGCGCAAAGGATTACGAAGGAGTTCAGGTTGATTATGTTTGGCAGGAAGGTCAGGATGAGAGTGGCGTTCAGAGAGCGATTTCTTACCAGATCACACCGGCAGGCTTCTACTACAGAAGAGATGTTGCTGAAGCAGTTTTCGGCTATTCTGATCCGGAATCCGTTGCTAAGCTGTTCACAAGCTATGAGACCATCATGGAAGCTGCAAGAGAAGCTAAGGCAAAGGGATACAGACTTTTCGCTTCCGACAGTGAGTTGGCTTACTGCACCTATAACGATCCTTGGGTTGTTGACGGCGCTCTTAATCTGAATGATGAAAGACTTGATAGAATGGAAATGACCAGCGCTTTCTACAATGAGGGTCTTACAGCTTATGCCGCACCGTGGACCACACCTTGGTATCAGTCCATGGCTGGAGAGGTTCCTGTCCTTACTGAGGAAGTACAGTGGGGTACTGATGATCTTAATGTTTGGGCTGGTGACAGCGAAGAGGCAGCAGAAGATTTCATGGCGCAGGCTGCAGCTTTAGGATTTAATGAAACAACAGAATGTATGGCATTTGGTTTACCTTCATGGGGCAATCTGATTCTTCAGAACCATGCAGGCGATACATTTGGTAACTGGGGATTCGTTGCAGGCCCGACTGCCGGCTGGGGCGGCGGCTCTTACTTCGGAATTTCCGAGAACTCTGAAAAGAAGGATGCTGCTTGGGAGTTCATTAAATGGATGACTCTTGATGAGGATACCCTTGAATGGTGGTATCAGGAAGGCGGCGACCAGGGAACAGGCGGAGATGCTGTATCTATAGTAGCCCTGCTTGAGAAGCACTCTGGTGATACCAATGAAGCTTATGGCGGACAGACTCTTTACAAAGAGTGGATGGAAGTTGCTAAGGACATTGATTTCAGTGTAGAAACCAAGTATGATAGCGATCTGAATAATAAATGGGGCGAGGCTATTTCCAATTATAAGACAGGACAGATGACTAAGGATGAGGCTGTTAACTATTTCTATGATCAGGTAGAATCTACTTACGCCGGAGAAATCACGGTTTATAGATAATTTAGCCCACTCAAAGTATTTCAAAGTATCGTGTTGTCATGTATGCTAAGTAGATGTGGGGACGTATATTACGTCCTCCATCTTCTTATATTGATGATTCCCGGAGGAGATAGATATATGCAGAAACAACCCAAAAAAAAGAGAAGTAAGTTAAAGGCTTACAATAACTGGGGTTATTTTTTTGTGGCTCCATTTGTTATTGCTTTTCTAATTTTCAGCGTTTATCCTGTTTTGAGAACACTGTATCTGAGTTTCACGGATATTAAGATCATGAAGCTTAACGGAGAAGTTAATTTTGTAGGATTCGACAATTATAAACGTGTTTTTTCTGATAAATTCTTTTGGCGCTCGCTCAAGAATACGTTGATTATGTGGGGTGCAAATATTGTTACCCAGTTGGGGCTTGCGTTTATACTTATGATGATATTCAGCGACATAAAGTACAAAATGAGGGGGTTGTCAGTATACAGACTTGTGTATTATCTGCCCAATCTGATTGCTGCAACTTCAATTGCGTTACTTTTTCTCAACTTGCTTGATACACGCTATGGTTCGGTTAATGTGGCGTTGAAACAAATATGTGATACGTTCGGCTGGAAATTTAAATTGATTGACTGGTTGGGTACTAAGTGGCCATCAAGAATGTCTATTTCAGGGATTCAGACATGGATGTGGTTCGGTAACTCATTCCTTATGCTCATGGCGGGTGTTCAAGGTGTGTCGAAAGATTATTTGGAGGCAGCTTCCATAGATGGTGCAGGCCGTTGGACTATTTTCGGTAAGATTACATTGCCTCTTATTAAGCCTATCATGATGTATGTTGCAATTACATCCTTTATTGGTGGTTTGCAGTTGTTTGATATCCCGTATCTTATGGTTGCGGAGACATCTCAATCATATCAGTATACACAGACAACTATGATGTACTTGTATAGATTTGCGTTTAACGCCAGAACGACGCAGACTGCTTATGCTTCGGCAATTGCATACGCATTGTTCATAATCATCTTAATAGTTTCTGTAATACAGTATAGAATGTTTAACAGGAAGGAGGACTAAGAGAATGAAGCATCCGGTCGGATATACTATAAAGAAAACGATACTTTATATTTGTCTTACATTACTTGCGATTATTTGTCTTTTGCCTTTCGCAATGATGATGATAAATGCAACGCGTACCTCTGATCAGATTGTCAAGGGATTTTCTCTTATTCCGGGAACAGCCCTTGCACATAACTGGGAGGTTGTATTTAGTTACTTTAACCTATTTAAAGGTATGTTAAACAGTTTGATCGTTGCATTGCCTGCAACATTTCTTGGTGCGTATTTCCCTGCAATGACTGCATATGGACTTGCATGTTATGATTTTAAGGGTAACAAGCTTATCTTTTGGGTAATCCTTGTATTTATGATGATTCCCGGTACGCTTTCCATGATTGGATTCTATCAGTTATGTTCCACATTGCACATTACGAACAGTTATATACCTTTGATTGTTCCGGCAATTGCAGGTACAGGAACTGTATTCTTCCTAAGGCAATACATTATATCTTCTCTGTCGCCTTCTCTGGTTGAAGCGGCAAGAATGGATGGAGCAAGTGAACTGTATATATTCCATAGAGTTGTTTTACCAATTGTGTTTCCCGCTATCGCGACGTTCTCTATTATGTCATTTATCGGTAACTGGAACAGCTACTTACTGCCTATGATTATTTTAAATAGCCCTCAGAAGTATACATTGCCCGTTCAGTTGGCATCCTTACGTTCTTCAACAGATATCACAGAAAACTACGGTGCTATTTACTTGTGTATTGCAATTTCGATGGTACCTATCATCTTGGTATTTATTACATTTTCTAAGTATATTATAAGCAGTGTTTCGGCAGGTGCTGTCAAAGAATAAAAAAACAAAAAACATAATAGAAGTGTGATAAAAAAGCAGTATTCCGGCAGCGGAGTACTGCTTTTTTTAGTTTGAAAATACGTTAACGAAAATACGTTATATAGTTGTTGAAATAGAGCTTTTGGGGATTTATAATGATTACATATATATATATGCTGTAAGATGTCGATATATGGAAAGGCAGAAATGTGAGAGAGAAGATAAAAAGATACGTTGCGATTGTGGGAATATGGCTTGCATTAGGCTTGTTGGGAACGGGATGTGCACGAAGCAGTGCGATGTCACAGGAAACGGCAGACACGTCAACGGATGAGGATATGCCGGCATGGAAGGAATATGCACAAGAGCCGATCGAGTTTGACTGGTATATCAATTATTCGTGGTTTACGACAGGTTGGGGAGAAAATGTTGTTTCCCGTAAGATCACGGAAGAAACGGGTGTAAGTCTGAACTTTATCACACCCAGCGGAAATGAGAGCGAGAAACTTAATGCGCTGATTGCGGCGGATTCCCTTCCGGATTTTATCACGCTCGGCTGGTGGGAATCGCAGGTAGATGAGATGATAAATGCGGACAAGGTCTATGCCTTGAATGAACTTGCGGATGAATACGATGCATATTTTTATCAGGTCAGCGATGCCGATGTGGTCAACTGGTATACCCGGGAGGACGGTAATATATACGGTTATCCTAATTCAAGCTTCACGCCCAAGGATCTGGAAGAACATGACAATATAGGATCAAATCAGACTTTTATGGTGCGGAAGGATATTTATGAGGCGATCGGAAGTCCGGATATGACAACGCCGGAAGGATTTCAGGCAGCGGTGGAGAAGGCATATGAAATGTTCCCGGTTGTGGACGGAGAGCCGTTGATTCCGGTTGGGGCGCATGTTTTCAATGAACAGGGAAATGTTTCTTTTGATCAGTATCTGATGAATTTTTTGGCGGTGCCCTTTGAAGAGAACGGTGAGATATATGACCGGTATACCAACGAGGATTATATTACCTGGCTGAAGATGTTCAGAAGGCTTGGCGAAGAAGGGCTGCTTACCGATGATATTTTTATTGATCAGAGGACGCAAATGGAAGAAAAACTGGCAAAGGGCAGGTATTTCTGTATGATCTATCAGCATACGGATATGGCAGCGCAGCAGAAAGAACTCTATGCCAGTCATCCGGAGAGGATATATCTCGCGGTGGACGGGCCGAAAAATCCGGCGGGGGATGACCATACTCTCACGACGACCGGGATTAATGGCTGGACGGTCACTCTTATATCGAAAAATTGTGCACATCCGGAACGTGCGATTGCTTTTATGGATTATATGCTCAGTGAACAGGGGCAGCTTCGCATTATGCTCGGAGTGGAGGGAGAGACCTTTGATTATGTGGATGGAAAACCGGTGATCAGGGACAAGGTCAACCAGCTCTTAAGTACCGACAGGACAGAATATGACAGAATATACGGTGCAGATGATGCGTATTGGATGCTTCAGAACAATGTGATGCAGCTGCAGTGGCAGCAGGAGATTGCAGAGCCGCTCAGGCAGATCACAGAATGGTCTTATCCTTATGCGTTCTATAACGGACAATATGATTCGTTTCTGCCGGACGGATCGCAGGAAGCCTATGAGGATAGTAAGATAGAGGCTCTTTGGAGCAAAACGCTTCCTGAGCTCCTGCTGGCGGAATCCGAGGAGCGTTTCGATGAGATATATGCGCAGTATATTGAGACGAGAGAAGAATATGGATTCGCCCATGTGCAGGCGGCGAAAACGGAGCTGATGAAGGAAGCGAAAGAGAAGCTGGGAATAAAGTAGAAGATGATAAAGCGTTGGAAGGAAAGGCTGAACGGATTAAAACTGAATACAAAGTTTACGCTGGTGATCATTGTCCTTGTCGTTGTGCCGATTTCCATAATGGCCTGCGTGCTGTTCTATAACATGGAGCAGAATGTCATCCGCGAAAACAGGAATTATATGCAGTATACGATGGAGCGCAATGAGGATAATATCCGGAAGAATATTGATTCGGTCAATATGACGACGCAGTTTTTCTTAAGTGATGAGCCGCTTATACAGATGCTTGGCAAAATGTCGAGGCAGGAGCAGATAGAGACTAAGGAGCTGATGGAATTCTATCACAGTGATATCACGTCGTTAGAGAGGCTTATCAATAATAATACGCTGCTGTACGGGGTACGTGTCTATGCGATGAACAGTAGGATACAGGAAATGATGCCTGTTTTATACAGTTACTCCCGCATGCGGAAGATGGAATGGGCATATGATCCGGATCCGGCAGGGTGGAACTTTGACTATCGGGACAGCTTGTTTGATGACCGCAGCGGAAGGAAGATCGCTTCCCTGATAACGAATGTGGAGGATTATGAAAATGGCCTGATCGGTGTGATCGAGGCAGCGGTCACGATGGAGAATATCTTTCCGATGTTATACGAAGAGATTGTTGATGAGTGGAGCTGTTTTGTCTCTGATGAAGGAGAGCTTTATTTCGGGGACAATGTGCAGGATATTTCAGAGGAATTTGTGCGGTTTCAAATGCAGGAGGGGTTTGAGAAGGACAAGATCCATACAGATTATATCAGGCGGGGGAGAGAACATCTTATCGTCTCTTATCTGTATGTCAAGGATATGCAGGGAACACTGCTGTCTGTGAAGAATATTTCAGCGAATGTGCAATATGTATATCGCATGAGGAACGTTTTTGTGATCATTATGCTGGTGATCATTATCGGGCTGGCTTTTCTGATCAACTATATTGTGAAGAGTCTTCTGTGGCAGTTTTATAATATTTTAAAGTCTATACGTGTCATACAGTCAGGTGATCTGGGCATAAGGATTGCGGACTGCGGAAACGATGAAATGGGTGAACTGGGAACCCAGATCAATAAAATGCTGGATCGTATAGAACTGCTCATGAAGGAAAATATTGACAGGGAGATTCTGGCGAAGAACTCACAGATTCTTGCTTTGCAAAATCAGATCAACGCCCATTTCATATACAATGTTCTGGAGTCCATTAAAATGATGGCGGAGATCGATGAGGAATATGCGATTTCCGATGCGATCACATCTCTGGGAAAGCTGCTTCGCTACAGTATGCGGTGGGTATCCGGCAATGTACTTGTGGAAGAGGAATTGGAATATATCAAAAACTATCTGGCGCTGATCAATTTGCGTTTTGACTATGAAATCTATCTTTCGCTGAACCTGCAGGAGGAGATATTGAGGCAGGAGATACCGAAAATGTCTCTGCAGCCGATCATAGAGAACGCAATTTACCACGGGATCGAGGAAATAGCGGAAGATACCAGCATCTATATGAAAGGCTATGTAGAGGGTGACGATTGTATTCTGGAAATCACGGATTCCGGAAGAGGTATGAGTGAGGAACAACTGCAAAAATTAAAAGCGAAGTTAAACGGTGAAATTGAGACGAGCGGCGGGTCCGGAAACGGCATCGGTCTGAAGAACGTACAGGATAGAATCAGGATGAACTTCGGAGAAGAATACGGAATTGAGATTGCTTCTAAGCTGGGCTGCTATACGAAGATCATAGTGCGGATACCTGTGGGGGGGGGTAAAAATGAAAACAGTTCTTATAGTGGAAGATGAGAAAATGATACGGCAGGGAATCCGGACGATGATTCAAAGAAGCGGCGTTCCGGTCGAAGTGATCATAGAGTGCAATAGCGGCGACAAGGCTCTGGAAATTCTGAAGAATCAGAAAGTGGATGTGATGTTTACGGATATCCGAATGCCCAAAATGAACGGGATCGAGCTGGTGCAGAAGGTGCAGGAACTCCCTGAACAGCCGATTATGATAGCCGTCAGCGGATATGCTGATTTTAACTATGCGGTAGAAATGATGAGTATGGGAGTGCGCGAGTATATCTTAAAGCCGGTGGAAAGAGACAAAATACAAACCATCATGAAAAAACTGGAGCAGGAGATCACACAGAATCAGGAAAGCAGACGTACCAGTAATCGGATCGGGCATCAGCAGCTTAAATATCTGATGTTAAATGAGCAGGTTACGGAAGAGGAATTAAGTACGATGCAGGAGGAGTACGAGAGCGAGTTTGAGCTGTATGACTATTATGTGTGTGTCTCTAATCCGAAAGAATGGCATGCTTTCGAGGAGAGTTATATTTATCTGCATAACGTGGAGAATAATGATGTGTACCTTGTGACGGATAAAAATATGCAGATGCTTCTGAAGAATGAATTTGCACAGCAGTATGTAGGGGTGAGCGCGATACACAATGGAATCAGGGAATTGGGAATCGCTTACCGGGAGGCGGTGGAGGCAAGACATCATGCGTTTTGTACTGACCGGCGAAATTTTTATGTGGAGGAGATCGGGACAGGTCTTGCAACAGATTTTTATGAACAGGGCAAGGAGCTGATCAGTGCGGAAAAGAAGCAGCAGAGAGTGCAGCTTCTCGGTACGGATAAGACGGAGGAACTTGTCAGGGCATGGGAGAGATTCTTTCATGTGGTGAAGAACGGATGGATCACGCCGGCGGATTTCGCAGACTGCATGGATGATTTTTTTGCAGAGATACGCAAGACTTATCGAAATATGCTTGACGATGAGGAAGAAAAGCTAAAGGAGTTGGCGGATTATTATGGATCACCGGTGCTGACGGTCTGGCAGGAAGCGTTTATGGAATGGATATTGGCCCTTCATGAGCGCATTAATGACCGGTTTGACACGAGCAAGAATCAGCAGAAGATCAAGCAGGCGATAGAGTATATTCAGGAGAATTATGACAGAGATTTAAACATGGCGGTGGTGTCCAATCGTGTTTCCATGAATTATTCGCTGTTTTCCTATCTCTTTAAAGAGGTTACCGGAAATAACTTTGTTAATTACCTAAAAGGAATCCGCGTGGAGGAGGCAAAAAAGCTGCTGGCGGAAACGGATATGCGGATCGTGGAGATCAGCGCTAAAGTCGGCTATGATAACGAAAAGCATTTTATGAGAATCTTTAAGGCAACCTGCGGAGTGTCGCCCAGCGAGTATCGGAGAAATGCACAGATGCATTAAGAGACAATAAAATTGTCCCAAAAATATTTTTATAAAAACATTGTCAAAAAAATATCAATGTGGTATGATGACACCGTATTGTATCTCATATGAGAATAATAACAGGAGGATTTGTACCATGAAAAATGAAAAAACTTATGAACTTGTGCTTACGGCACTGTTCACCGCCATAATCGTGATTATGGCATTCACACCGCTGGGATACATCCCGCTTGTAGTCATCAATGCGACGATCATTCATATCCCGGTTATCCTTGGAGCGCTATTTCTCGGACCGAAGAAAGGTGCATTTTTGGGATTCGTATTTGGTCTGACCAGTTTCATCAACAACACATTTAAGGCAGTTACGGCATCGGCATTTGTGTTTTCGCCGGTCATAGCGTATGATGTAGTCGGCGTATCGGGGATTTTTAAGAGCATATATATCTGCTTCGTACCGAGAATTTTAGTCGGCGTAGTTCCTTATTTTGTCTACATTCTGATCCGTAAAGCGCTGAAGAGCGAAGGACAGACAGGTAAGATTGTTGTGAATCTACTGGCATCTTTGATTCTGTTTATTTCCGTCAGGGCGTTCCTGATTCATCTCCTGCCTGAGACACTCAGCGCGCTTGTATGTACCATCATCGGTATAGCGGCAGGCAGCGTACTTATGGCTGTTCTCACGGTCAGCGGCAATAAGAAAGAGTCTGCCAATATTGCGCTCGCATACGCAGGACTGGCGGGTGCCTTCACTAATACACTGTTTGTCATGAGCGGCATTTTTATTCTGTATAAAGAGGCTTATGCACAGGCGGTCGGCGTGGCAGGAGAGGCCGTGCTGGACGTGATCATGGGCGTTGTAACATTTAACGGTATTGTGGAAGCGGTTGTGGCCGCGATCATAGTTGCAGGTGTCGGGTTTGCGCTTACGAGGGTGAAGCCAATCTATTCTACAAACCGAAGTAAAACAGAAAGCAGGGCAAAGGCATGATCTTAGCGATCGATATCGGAAATACGAATATTGTTATCGGCTGTATTGAGGGGGAGCGGGTGTGCTTCGTGGAGCGTGTCTCCACGAACCTCGCCAAGACTGAGTTGGAATACGCGGTGGAATTCAGGACGCTGTTTGAATTGTACCATATCGGCATGGAGGACATCACAGGCAGTATTATTTCCTCAGTCGTTCCGCCTCTGAATAATATTGTGCGGGCGGCACTTGAGAAGACCTTCCATAAGGCGCCGCTGTTGGTAGGGCCGGGGGTGAAGACAGGGCTTAATATCCTGATGGATAATCCGGGGCAGCTGGGCTCCGATCTGGTGGTCAATGCGGTGGCCGGGCTGCAATATTACGGAGCCCCGATTATTATGATCGATATGGGAACGGCAACTACCATCAGCGTAGTGGATGATAAGAAGAATTATATCGGCGGTATGATCCTGCCGGGCGTTAAGGTTTCTCTGGATTCTCTGGTCAACAGGACTTCCCAGTTACCCCGCATCAGTCTGGAAGCGCCGAAGAAAGTGATCGGCAGAAATACCATCGACTGTATGAAGAGTGGTATCGTGATGGGACAGGCAGCATGTCTGGACGGCATGATCGAGCGTATTTTCGATGAACTCGGCTATGAGGCGCCGGTAGTCGCCACAGGCGGGCTGGCGGGCAGCATCGTGCCTTATTGTAAGAGAAAGATTGTATACGACAATGAATTGACCCTGAAAGGGCTGGGTATTATATATAACAAGAATGTTGAGAGTTAGAATAGAATGTATTTAACGAGACTGAACGGAGGAAGATAAGATGGTAGCAGGCAGACATATTGTGCTTGGCGTGACAGGCAGTATCGCCGCGTATAAAATAGCATCACTCGCCAGTATGCTGGTGAAGCAGAAGGCTGATGTGACCGTGATCATGACGCCTAATGCCACCAACTTTATCAATCCGATTACGTTTGAGTCGCTGACCGGCAATAAGTGTCTGGTGGATACCTTTGACCGAAATTTTGAGTTTCAGGTGGAGCATGTGTCGCTGGCGAAACAGACCGATGTATTTCTCGTGGCGCCTGCGTCGGCGAACGTGATTGCCAAGGCAGCTCACGGCATAGCGGATGATATGCTGACAACGACACTGCTTGCCTGCACTTGTCCGAAGATCTTTGCACCGGCGATGAATACCAGAATGTATCAGAATCCGATTGTGCAGGATAACATGAAGACGCTTACACGGTACGGTATGGAAGTGATTACCCCCGCCAGCGGCTATCTGGCATGCGGCGATACGGGCGAGGGCAAGATGCCCGATCCGGAAGTGCTCTATGAGTATATCGTAAAGGCGCTGACACCGAAGGATCTGGCAGGGAAGAAAGTGCTTGTCACGGCCGGTCCTACGCAGGAGAAAATAGATCCGGTGCGCTATATCAGCAATCACTCCACCGGTAAGATGGGGTATGCAATCGCAAGACAGGCGATGATGCGAGGCGCAGAAGTGACACTTGTGTCGGGGAAAGTAAATATACAACCACCTATGGGTGTGCGGGTAGTGCCGGTGGTATCTGCAGCGGATATGGCACAGGCAGTCAAAGAGGCGGCACCGGAGCAGGATATCATCATCAAGGCGGCGGCAGTGGCCGACTATCGTCCAAGTGTGACAGCAGATGAGAAGCTTAAGAAAAAGGATGACGAGATGTCTATCGAATTGGAGCGCACGGAGGATATTCTGGCATATCTCGGCGCGCACCGCAGGGAAGGACAATTCCTGTGCGGCTTTTCCATGGAGACGGAACATATGCTGGAGAATTCCCGCGCCAAGCTTAAGAAAAAGAACATAGATATGATCGTTGCCAACAATCTGAAACAGGAAGGCGCCGGATTCGGTACCGACACAAATGTGGTGACATTCCTGACGAGGGATGAGGCGATCGAGCTGCCCATCATGAGCAAGGAGGATGTGGCGGACAGGCTGTTGGATCATATCGTGGAATACGGCGTAAAAAGATCCGACAATAACTGATACCTGATATAACCGCATGTGGAGGAGAAAACATGAGAATCGGAATGGGTTATGATGTTCATAGACTGACGGAGGATCGCAAGCTGATCCTGGGCGGTGTCGAGATACCATATGAGAAGGGGCTTCTCGGTCATTCAGATGCGGATGTGCTGCTTCACGCCATCATGGATGCGCTCTTGGGCGCTGCGGCGCTGGGCGATATCGGCAAACATTTTCCGGATACCGACCCCGCATATAAAGGGATCTCTTCGATCGAGCTGTTGAAGCGGGTGGGAGAGCTGCTTACGGAGAACAGCTTCTTAGTCGAAAATATCGATGCCACTATTATTGCACAGGCACCCAGGATGCGGCCCTACATCGATCAGATGCGGGAAAATATTGCGGCGGCGCTGGACATTGAGAAGGAGCAGGTCAATGTGAAAGCCACTACCGAGGAGGGACTGGGCTTTACAGGCACAGGCGAAGGCATATCGTCCCAGGCGATCTGTATGCTGACAAGCCCCAGAGAACTGTACAGCGAGGATGTCAGCGCGAAGAAGTGTGAGGGGTGCAGCGGATGTCCGATGCAGTTTCCGCACGGATGAGCCTAGGTGCTGATTTTTTTGAAACAACATTTGATATAAGCCCAATTATTCCGGAGGGATGAGTATGATAATAGGGTCTGTGAAAAACAGCCTTAAAGCATGAGTCCTTGTCCAGACCCTTTTAGAGGGTTCTTTTGTTATCATTCCGCCACTGTCTTGGCGAGATCCCATATAAATTTTTAAAAGCTCTGGAAAAATGAAGCTGGTTCGGATAACCCACCGCGTTTCCAATATCCGCGATGGACAGTTCGGTCAGCTTTAACAGTTCAGCGGCTTTGGTCATGCGGTAGGAGATCAGAAACGCCTGTGGAGATTTTCCTGTGGTCTCATGAAATATCTTTCCAAAGTAGCTTCGGTTCAGGCCGCAGGAAGCGGCGATATCCTCCACGGATATGTCGTTTTGAAAATTCTGTTCGATAAAGGAAAAGGCTTCCTTTAAGTAGAAATCACGAAGGCGGTTTCCCTTACCGATCTGTGTGGAGGTGGAGGCGCGGACAAAACTGTCAATAAACAGATAGAGGTGCCCGATCAGATGAAAGGGAGATTCCTCTTTATGATTTACGATATACAGCATTTCATTTTTCATATTTTCTGCAATATCTTTATAGCGCGCCTTATAGATTGGCTGTTCCAGGCTTAATCCGGTCAGATTTACGGTTTCTCTGGCGCGCAGTCCGTCAAATTCGATCCAGACATATTCCCAGGGTACATCATGATCTGCAATATAGGTACAGACCTGATTGGGAAAGAGCATGAAGCCCTGCCCGCTCATGACCTGATAGGAGATAGAATCGCCTTTACTGTTGTCGGCGATCAGCGTACCTGTTCCGGAGAGACAGAAATGGAACAGATAGTGATTCCTTGCGGCGGGACCGAAGGAGTGAGAGGGGGCGCACTGCTCCCAGCCAAACTGATACAGTCCCAGATCCACGAAATTTTCACTTGGAAAAACAGAAAAAATAACCTCGCTCATAATTCACCTCATCAGGTAATATATTTGATTATATACCAAAATGCTAGGTTAGTTCAATGTATAGGCAAAAAAACAGCATATTGGCATAAATTACGTTAAATACGGATATTTTTGATAGCATTATGGTATGTTACAATACTAAAAGTAAATCCACTTTAGATCCGTTTTGATAATGCATATTGCAAAAAGGAAGGAGAAGGGAAATGAAGAGAAAGGGATTAAATGGCCTGACGACGGTACTTTGCTGTGCGGCAGTGGCATCAGTTGTTCAGGGGTGCGGCAGTTCTTCGGATGGCAAGATCGAAATTGAGATCGTGCAGTACAAGCCGGAGGCGGCAAACTATTTTAAGACGGTGGAGGAGGAATTCAATGCGACGCATGATGATATTCATCTGACGATCAGTTCACCCAACGACGCAACGACGATTCTGAAAACCAGGTTTATCAGGGAGAACTACCCGGATATCATAGGAATAGGCGGAGATATCAATTACTCGTATTTTTTGGACGCCGATATTTTGGCGGATGTTTCAGATTACGCGGGCATGAAGGATATCAATGAGGGATATCTGGAAATTGCAGAAGCTCTGGAGTTTGTGCCTGTGGATGGCACTTATATCATACCTTATGTGGCTAACGCGGCCGGAGTTCTCTACAACAAGGACATGTTCGAGGAGCACGGCTGGCAGATCCCGGAGACTTGGGATGAGATGCTTGCGCTGTGTGATCAGATTCAGTCGGAAGGGATTCTTCCTTTCTACTTTGGATTTAAAGACACCTGGACCTGCCTTGCGCCCTGGAATGCCATGGCGGTAGAACTTGCGCCGTCGGACGCAACGAAGCAGGTGAACAAAGGGACGACGACCTTCAAGGCGGAATACAGGGAACTGGCGGAAAAGTATGTTGAGCTTCTGCCTTACGGCCCAGGCGATCCTTTTGCATACGGCTATAATGACGCATGTACTGCGTTTGCCAGAGGGGAATCGGCTATGTATACCATCGGAAGCTATGCGACTCCACAGATTCTGTCAGTGAATCCGGAGTTAAATATCGACTCTTTCGTAATGCCTGCAAGCGATGATAAAGATGGCAGAACGTTGAATTCGGGAATAGACCTTGGCTTCTGTGTCATGGCGGACTGCAAAAACAAAGAGGCAGCCTATGAGGTTCTGGATTTCCTTTACGCTGATGAAAATATACAGAAATATATCGATGACCAGAACGCGGTTCCCTGTAAGAAAGGTGACTTCGAATTGTCTTCCATGCTGGACGGCATGACTGAGTTTATCCAGAGTGGGAACATGACGGATTATCAGGATCATTATTACCCTTCCGAGATGTCGGTGGACGCTCTTTTGCAGACGCTTCTCTTAGAGAAGGATGTGGATTCGTTCCTCTCGACTTTCGATACGAACTGGCAGAGATATAACAGGGATATCATTCGTATGGTGCAGGACTATGAAGCATCGCACTGAAACGCAAACTAGGAAAGGAGTTAAGAGACTATGTCAAAACATGAAAATGAAAGAAAAAGAACATTTATGCTGATAACGATTCCGATTCTGGCATTGTTTGTATGCTTTAACACGATCCCGCTGATCCGCGGCGCGATGTACAGCTTCACCAATTCCAGAGGTTTTGGAAGCTATGACTGGGTGGGATTACGCAATTATATTGATTTGTTTTCGGATGCGCGTGTGGGTAAGTCCTATTGGTTCACGATCAAGCTGGCGCTTGTGACTACGGTGGTGGTAAATGTGCTCAGCCTGGTTATGGCTCTCGGGTTAAACAGTAAGATCAGGGCGAAGGGATTTTTCCGCGGGGCGTACTTCCTCCCCAACATCCTCGGCTCGCTGGTTGTAGGTTACATCTTTAACTATTTCTTTACTTATATTATTCCGGCTCTGGCGGATATGACGGGCATCCGGGCGCTTGGTTCCAGTATTTTGTCAAATCCCAGCAAGGCGTGGATCGGCGTTATGATTGTGTGCGCATGGCAGGCCATTGCCATGAACACCATCATCTATATTTCAGGCTTACAGACAGTGCCCGAGGACGTGTACGAGGCGGGCGGTCTGGACGGCGCTACCGGGTGGAAGCAGTTTAAGCATCTGACCTTCCCGTTGATTATTCCGTTTTTCTCCATCAATATGGTACTGTGTGTGAAAAACTTTCTGATGGTGTTCGACCAGATCGTCGCATTGACCAAGGGCGGTCCGGCGCAGAGCACAGAGTCCATCTCCTACTTGATCTACAATAACGGTATGGCGGGCGGACAGTTCGGCTTCCAGAGCGCCAATGCGGTGGTATTCTTTATCTTGATTGTAGTATTCTCTGTTGCGCAGATGAAATTTACCGGTTCAAAGGAGGAGCAGTTATGAAGAAAACATCGACAGTCGAAAAATCGAACAAATTGGTTTTGGTGCTGCTCATTCTTGGTCTATCCACGATTATCTTTCCGTTGTATATGACCGTTGTGATCGCTTTCAAGCAGCCCTCTGAGATGACCAACAGTATCAGCGGTATTTTGTCGCTGCCTAAAGTGTGGAGTCTGAATAACTTCAGGGAAGCGATGCAGGTGACGGATTTCTGGAATTCCCTGAAAAACAGTTTGCTGATCTCAGTGCTGACCGTGGGGCTTTCCATTCTGATTCATTCCCTGATGGGATATACACTGGGAAGAAATAAGTCCAGCAAATTTTACAATTTTGTTTATCTCTTTATCGTAAGCGGTATGTTTGTGCCCTTTGCCATTCTGATGATGCCTTTGGCTAAGCAGACGGCGGAGATGGGACTTGCGAACTGGTTCGGCGTTATCTTGCTGTATGTTGTATTTTATATGCCCATGAATATCATGCTGTACTCAGGATATCTTACCAATATTCCGATGGCACTGGAAGAAGCGGCGAGAGTGGATGGCGCTTCCACATGGCGGACTTATTGGCAGATCATTTTCCCGATCATGCGTCCGATGCATGCAACGGTTGCAGTTATCACGGCTTTGGCAGTATGGAATGATGTTATGACGCCCCTTATTATAATGGCGGGCTCTGCAGAGAACACACTGCCGCTCGCACAGTTGAACTTCCAGTCACAGTTCGGAACCAACTATAATCTGGCGTTTGCATCCTACCTGCTGTCTTTGATTCCGATCTTGATCTTCTACGTGATCTGTCAAAAACAGATATTGAACGGTGTGGTAAATGGAGCTGTAAAATAAGACAGAAAAGAGTTAAAATGGATTTAATAAATGAAAAGTATAGACTGCCGGGACTTCTGGCAGTCTATGCTGACTCTCAGCTTTTTTAAGAGCGGAAGTGGGAGATTTTATTTTCGGACAGATTTGTGATATACTGGATCAGGGAAATTTTGCATATGTGAAGCTTTGGGGCGGAGGTAAACATACCAGCCTATGGATTTTTTTATCTGAAACATATATAGGAGGCATTAGGGTAATGAGCATCACTTTTTCGGAAAAAGACAGAGCCTTTACATTACATACAAAAAATACAACTTATCAGATGAAAGTAGATCAATTTGGGTTTCTGCTGCATCTCTATTATGGGCGAAGGACAGAAGGATGTATGGATTATCTGATCTGTCCGGCAGACCGGGGATTCTCCGGGAATCCNTATGATGNCGGAAGTGACCGCACATATTCGATGGATGTCATTCCTCAGGAATTGCCCTGTCAGGGGACGGGAGATTATCGAAGCACCGCTCTCATTGTGAAAAACGCAGACGGCTCCTACGGCTGTGATCTTCGCTATCTGGATCACAGCATATCAAAAGGGAAGTATGCCATACCGGGGCTTCCCGCCGTATATGCCGATGAGGAAGAGGCGGAAACNCTGGAAATATANATGGANGATAAGGCGACCAAAATACAGGTGACGCTNCTCTACGGGGTACTTCCCGAGCTTGATATTATAACCAGAAGCGCGGTCGTTAAGAACGGGGGNNCNGGGAAGATAAATCTGGAGAAAGNCCAGGCGGCGTGTCTTGATTTTGTGGGNGGNGACTATGATCTGCTCTGTTTTCATGGTCGTCATACGATGGAGCGGAATCTGCAGAGGACGCCGGTCTTACATGGGGCGCAGGTGATCGGCAGCCGCAGAGGGACCTCCAGCCATCAGTATAATCCGATGATGATCCTGGCAGAGCGGGAGACCACGGAGGATGCAGGCAGCTGTTATGNCATGTCCTTTGTGTACAGCGGCAGTTTCAGGGGCGAGGCGGAACGGGATCAGTATAACCAGACCCGCGTGCTCTTAGGACTTCCGGAGGAACAGTTCTCCTATCCGCTTCAGGNGGGCGAGGTATTCCATGTGCCGGAGGTGATATTGTCTTACAGCAGTGTGGGACTGGCGAAGCTGTCACAGAATCTCCATANCTGTATCCGCACCCATCTGTGTCGGGGCAAATACAGAGACTGCATCCGACCGATTCTTTTGAACAGTTGGGAGGCATCTTATTTTGATTTCGATGGAGAGTCTATCTACCAGCTTGCGAAGCAGGCGGCGGATCTGGGAATCGAGATGCTGGTCATGGACGACGGATGGTTTGGGAAGCGTGATAGTGATAACAGCGGTCTGGGCGACTGGTATGTCAATGAACAAAAGCTGGGAGAGTCTTTAGNCTNTNTGATTAAGCGGATCAATGAACTGGGACTGAAGTTTGGCATNTGGTTTGAGCCGGAGGCTGTCAATGAGGACAGCGATCTGTTTCGCACTCATCCGGATTGGGTATTGACCATTCCGGGGCGTGACCCGGTGCGGGCAAGGAGCCAGCTTTTGTTGGATTTTTCCAGAGCGGAAGTGGTGGATTATGTGTTTGAAGAAATGTGTAAGGTACTGGATCAGGGAAATATAGAGTACGTGAAGTGGGATTTGAACCGNAGCCTGTCCGATTGTTATTCTCTGGGAACCACGGAGCAAGGCAGGGTGCAGCATGACTATATGCTTGGCGTTTATGATTTCTTGGAGCGTCTGACGAAACGGTATCCGAATCTTTTNTTGGAGGGNTGTAGCGGCGGTGGCGGTCGCTATGATGCCGGTATGCTTTACTATACGCCTCAGATCTGGTGCAGTGATAACAGCGACGCCATAGAACGGGTGATGATTCAGTATGGGACATCCTTTGGGTATCCTTTGTCAACGGTGGGCGCTCATGTATCGGCAGTGCCGAACCACCAGACAGGGCGCGTGACGCCGTTACATACGCGGGGAGTTGTGGCAATGGCGGGCACCTTCGGATATGAATTGGACCCGAAGAAACTTNCGGAAGAAGAAAAGCANAANATCCGAGAGCAGATCAGGGAATACAAGNAGTACGCANAATTAGTTCAAAAAGGATTGTACTACCGCCTGACTAATCCTCATGTGCAGGAGGCAGCGGCTTGGGAATGTATCTCGGCGGATGGCTCGGAGGTGCTGATGAGTGCGGTCATGCTTGCGGTACACGGAAATATGCCTGTGACTTACATCCGCTTAAAAGGCTTAAAGGAGAATTGTATGTACAGGGAAGCGGAAAGTGGAAAAGTATATTCTGCGGAAGCTTTGATGGAAGTGGGAATTCCGCTGCCGCTTGAGATGGGGGAATATCAATCTTATCAGATGTATTTTACGATAGAGTCAACCTGAAATGCCAATATTTCAGGTTGACAAAACCGCCTTTTTTGCATATCCTATTAGCAGAAACTAATCGTATTGAACACAGTAAATATAGGAATGGACATTGAAAGGGAAGAGTACCTTTCTTCAAGGCAGCAGAGAGGAACCGTCAGCGGCTGGAAACGGTTCTTGCTAAGAGATCGGGAAGTGCGCCCCGGAGTCCGGTTAAACCCCGGCTGACCCCGTTATCGGTTATGAGTGAAAGAGTGCAGAATAAGCGCAGTCTTTAAGTAGAGTGGAACCGCGGATCATTTCGTCTCTATTTCCTGATTGGAGTAGGGAGGATCACGCGGTGTTTTTTATTATATAGGTAACGTAGATATTTGCTGTTGTTTGGAAGAAGGAATCAAATATGGGTTTTATTCAAAGCATCAAGGAAGAGATCAGGATCATACGGGAACGTGACCCGGCGATCCACTCCAATATGGAGGTGTTCTTATACCCCAGCTTCAAGGTGATGATCTATTATCGGATGGCACATAAGATGTATCTGAAAGGGCATTACTTTCTGGCCAGATGGATATCCCAGAAGGGGGTCCGCAAGACGGGAATCGAGATTCATCCGGGGGCACAGATCGGCAAGGGATTCTTTATCGATCACGGCAACGGCGTGATCATCGGAGAGACAACGATCATTGGCGATAATGTGACGCTGTATCAGGGAGTGACACTGGGAGGCACCGGCAAGGAGCATGGTAAACGTCATCCCACCATCGGCAACAACGTAATGATCAGTACAGGCGCTAAAGTGCTGGGGTCCTTTAAGATTGGCGACAACAGCAAGATCGGAGCAGGCAGCGTGGTATTAGAGGAAGTACCACCAGGCTCCACGGTAGTTGGCGTGCCGGGACGGGTGGTGAAGCGCAATAACAGGTTGCTGCCACAGGAAGAATTGGATCAGATCAACCTGCCCGATCCTGTCAGAGAGGATATTGCGGGTCTGCAGCGCGCCAACGCGGAGCTGACGAACCGGCTGATCGATCTGGAACGGGAAATCAGAAGACATGAAGTTGCACTAAGTCTGCAAAATACGCAGACTAAGAGCAACTAAGTCATGTCTGGAAGAATGCCGCTTGCAGCGAGCATTCTTCCGGGGTGGCTGGCGAGTAGAAATGTAAGAGAGAAATGACGGACATGCAATTGACGAAATAACGATAAAGTAATAGAAAGAGGAGTGTAAATTATGAAAGTTTTTAACACACTGTCGAGACAGAAGGAAGAGTTCGTACCGCTGCAGGAGGGGAAGGTCAGTATGTATGTCTGCGGGCCTACGGTGTATAACCTGATCCATATCGGAAACGCCAGGCCGATGATTGTGTTTGACACTGCCAGACGGTATATGGAGTACAAGGGGTATGCGGTCAATTACGTCTCCAATTTTACCGATGTGGATGATAAGATTATTAAGAAGGCAAATGAGGAAGGGGTAGATCCTTCCGTGATCTCAGAGCGTTATATTGCTGAGTGCAGGAAGGACATGAAAGCGCTCAATGTAAAAGAGGCGACCACACATCCGAAGGCGACGGAGGAGATCGACGGCATGATCGAGATGATTCAGACCCTGATCGATAAAGGTCATGCTTATGTGGCGGAGGACGGCACGGTATATTATAAGACGAGAAGTTTTAAAGAATACGGCAAACTTTCGCATAAGAATCTGGATGATCTTCGAAGCGGCGGCCGTGCGCTGCTGGTGTCAGGAGAGGATCAGAAGCAGGACCCGCTTGATTTCGTGCTGTGGAAGCCGAAGAAAGAGGGGGAGCCTTATTGGGAGTCGCCCTGGTGCGAGGGACGTCCGGGCTGGCATATCGAGTGCTCCGTTATGAGTAAAAAATATCTCGGNGAGGAGATCGACATCCATGCGGGCGGTGAAGACCTGATTTTTCCCCACCATGAGAATGAGATCGCCCAGTCCGAGGCGGCCAACGGCAAAGAGTTCGCCAAGTACTGGCTGCACAACGGCTTTTTGAATATCGACAATAAGAAAATGTCCAAGTCNGCGGGAAATTTCTTTACGGTCAGAGATATCAGNGAGAAATATGACCTGCAGGTACTNCGNTTCTTTATGCTTTCGGCACATTACCGGAGTCCGCTTAACTTCAGTGCGGATCTGATGGAGGCGGCTAAGAACGGACTGGATCGTATNGTNACCAGCGTGAGCAATCTGAATTTCCTTATGGAAAAAGCGGCGGATGTGCCCATGACCGGGGAGGAACAACAGCTATTCAAAGAAGCGGAAACGTATATCACGAAGTTTGATGAGGCNATGGANGACGATTTCAATACGGCGGATGCTGTCTCGGCTATTTTCGAATTGGTAAAATTCGCGAATACCAATGTGAATGAGAGGTCGGGCAAGGCATTTATACTGGCAATAAAAGAAGAGATCGTCATGTTGTCCGATATCTGCGGTCTGATCGTGGAGAAAAAGGCGGAGATCTTAGATACACAGATCGAAGCACTCATACAGGAGAGGCAGGAAGCCAGAAAAGCGAAAAATTTTGCCAGAGCGGATGAGATCAGGGATACTTTGGCAGCGCAGGGCATTATTCTGGAAGATACACGAGAGGGTGTCAAATGGAAGAGAGCATAACGATCTTAGANGCGATCAAGAGAGATTTNNGNTGCGGTGAGNTNGACATNCGTACCTATTCGCCGTTGACATTAGCATATATCGGGGACGCGATCTATGATCTGGTGATACGGACCATCGTGGTGGAACGGGGAAACCGTTCCGCCAATAACCTTCACAAGAAGACGGTGACCTATGTAAACGCCAGNGTGCAGGCGAGGATGATCGATGCGTTGGAGGCGGAGCTGACAGAGGAGGAAGCGGCGGTCTATCACCGCGGNCGCAATGCCAAGTCNTATACGTCAGCCAAGAATGCNTCTATTATAGAATACCGCAAGGCAACGGGACTGGAGGCGCTCTGCGGNTATCTGTATCTGCAGGGACAGCAGGAGCGGATGCTGTATCTGATCCGTGAGGCCATTGCGAGATTAGATATGACGATATAGAGATAACGAAGTAAAATCAGCAGAATATGCACTCAATGAAGAAATGTAAAGTCAACCAAAAGGAGCTGNAGCTAACGAAAGGGATATAACNTAATAATGGAACATACAGAATTNACAATCGAAGGCAGAAATGCCGTNATCGAGGCGTTTCGTGCGGGAAGAACAATAGACAAGCTGTTTGTGCAGGATGGCTGTCAGGATGGNCCGATCCTGACCATCAAGCGGGAGGCTTCTAAGTGCGGCAGCCTGATTAAGTACGTCTCCAAAGAGCGGCTGGATCAGATGTCCGAGACAGGCAGACACCAGGGCGTTATCGCGTATGCNGCTGCTTATGCCTATGCAGAGGTAGAGGATATCCTAAAGCGGGCGAGAGATAAGGGCGAAGCCCCTTTTATCGTTCTGCTGGATAATATCGAAGATCCGCACAATCTGGGAGCGATCATCCGTACCGCGAATCTGGCGGGAGCGCACGGTGTCATTATTCCGAAGAACCGGGCGGTCGGATTGACGGCGACGGTGGCGAAGGCATCTGCGGGAGCGATCAATTACACGCCTGTAGCGAAAGTGACGAATNTGGGACAGACCATCGAGGAGCTGAAGAAAGAAGGTTTGTGGTTCGTCTGTGCAGATATGGNNGGCACCTGTATGTATGATCTGGACTTAAAAGGNGCGATCGGNCTGGTGATCGGCAGCGAGGGAAACGGCGTGGGGCGTCTTGTGAAAGAAAAATGCGACTTCGTGGCGGCGATTCCGATGAAAGGCGATATTGATTCACTTAACGCCTCGGTGGCAGCCGGTGTGCTGGCCTATGAGATTGTCAGACAGCGGCAGTAATGACGGTATGCAATGCGNGGGTTGCGCAGGTTTGCCGTATGGGAATTATAGCAGTGNGCAGAGTTAATTTGCGGCGGTAAGTGGAAAGTCAGATGATTTGAAATGAAAAAAATAAATGAAATATTAGTGGTGATGATATTCATATTGACGGCGGTTCTGGCGNCNGCNGTCTGTTTCAAGGCATATGATGTGTATGATACAAACAGGCGGNTTGCCANAGAGCAGGAAGAGATGGAAGTNCACCGGATATTCGTGCGGAATCAGGAAGCCCAGAACCGNGTTATGGAAATGGAAGCGGAAATNCAGGANCTGACCGGTGATGTGGCCGGGNTGGAGCAGCTGATTGCGCGGATTCAAAGCGGTGATCAGACCGGTTCTGTCAGTCAGGATGATATGGAGNNNCCTNCNGTTTCNGNGAATCGAACGGTGTCGGANAATGTTTCNGTATCNGGTAATNNNACAGTATCAGGNAATGGNACGGTGTCNGGAAATGCGACAGTATCGGGCAACGNTGCGANATCNGGNANTGGNANGGTGTCAGGAAATGCNACAGTATCAGACAATGCTGCAATATCNGGTAANGGAACTGTGTCGGGTAACATCGGAGTGTCAGAGGATGATTTNTTCCGGCATGGTTTTCCGGGATGGATGGAAAGAGATACGGTATCGGGTAACNATTCCGTTTCGGGGAATTTCCCGNCANTTATGCNTGNCGGCGTGTCGGACAACGGAGAGATCAATTATTATGACGGATCNATGACGGAGAGCAGTATCTTCGACGCGTGGCGCGGTATNTANGAGCAGCCTGANGGTATGTCACTGGAACAGAGGAGAGAACTGCGNACATCTTNTCAGGAGACACTGGAAGTNAACCAGTCGGACAGAGAGCGGATTGCAGAGAATAAATATGATTTTTCNGGATTAAAAATAGCCTGTCTGGGCGACAGCATCACAGCGGCGGCTAATCTGGAGAACGAGGAAGGGTATCAGCAGTATTCCTATCCNGCAAGGCTGAAAGAACTGTTAGGGGCGGAAGAGGTCTATAATCTGGGGATCGGCGGTTCTTCCATCGGACGGTATTGGTCGGATCCTTACGTGGACCGCTATCAGGAGATACCGGAAGATGTGGATGTGATCATCATCATGGGAGGTACCAATGACGGCTTCTGTGTTTCCGACAAGGAGTTCGGTAATCTGGAAGAGCGGGCTTACCGCACCTTTTGCGGAGATCTGGACGAATTGATGCGCGGGCTGCGTGAGAATTATCCTGATGCAGAGATTTTCTTCGTTACGCCTCTACCGAATATATTGCAGGATTATCTGATGAATGAGCGGGATTATCTGCTGCCGCAGCAGCAATTTGCGGACGTGATACTGACACTGGCACAGGAATATGATTATGAAGTGATCGATCTGTACAATTCTAATATTCTGGACTCTCATGATGCGAATGTGGTGGCTGAATATATTCCGGACGGCGTGCATGGCAGCCATGCGGGATATCAGGTTATGGCGGAGCATTTTGCGGCGGAAATTATAGAGTACTATGATGAGAATGCGGAAGATGAGACAGGATCGGAAGAAATAGACGATACGGAAGAAAAGATGGATACGGAAGCGTCTGGCAGAGCAGAGGAAGAGATTGATTCGGAAGAGACAGACGGTGCGGAGGAAGAGGCTGAAACGACAGGAAAGAGTGGTACGGAAGAAGATACTAAATCAGCAGGAAAGAGTGGTGCGGAAGAAGATACAGAAACGGCAGGAAGCGGTATAGAAGATATGGAATAGACGGGCGGAATAGATGAAGATACGGGATTAAAGGCGATAGTGACGCAGAATGGGGATTCATATGGACAAGAGCTATGAACAGTATAGTGATGAGGAACTTATCGTCCGGCTTCGGGACGGAGACGAAGGCATCACGGAATATCTTATGAATAAATATAAGAATCTGGTTCGGAGTAAGGCCAGATCCATGTACATTCTCGGAGCTGACAACGATGATCTGATTCAGGAAGGTATGATCGGATTGTTTAAGGCACTGCGGGATTATGACATCGGCAGGGATGCCAGTTTCCTGACTTTTGCAGATCTGTGCGTATCCAGACAAATGTATACGGCAGTGCAGGCTTCCAGACGGCAGAAGCATATTCCGCTCAATACTTATGTGTCTCTGTATGGCAGTGCGGGCGTGAATCGTGACGGAGAGGAAGAAGAACTGGTTAATGTGTTGTCCGTCAACGCAGGGCAGAGTCCGGAAGAAGTTGTGATAGACAAGGAAAATGTAGTGCAATTAGAGCAGACGATAGAGAGAGAACTCAGCAGTTTCGAGAAACAGGTTCTGGACTTGTATCTGACCGGTATGGGATATCAGCAGATTGCGAAGGTGCTAGGCAGAGACGAGAAGTCTACCGATAACGCGCTACAGAGAATTAAGACCAAGTTAAAGAAAGCAATAAACAGGACAACAGTATAGTTCACCGGGATTGTGATCACCGAGAAAGAATTGTTGACAAAGGCAAAAAGACTATGATATACTACAGCATGGTGATCAGCATAGCATGGTCACCGGAATGCTGCTGTGGCTCAGTCGGTAGAGCGTCGCATTGGTAGTGCGGAGGTCACGGGTCCGATTCCCGTCAGCAGCTTGTGAAATTGATCTTAAAAGCTTTTTAGATTTTAAGATCATTTTTTTTTGTGAAAAGCATTAAAAAAGTAGTATGAACGAATATTGCGAAAGGACAATTGAAATGACGTTTGAAGAGTATTATAGAAAATTTGATTTAGAAGAATATCCTTTTTCTATTTATAATAGTGAACAAGAAAATAAAGAGGGCTTATTTATTAAGCCTTCTAATTATTCTTTGCTCGAAAAATGCTTTTGAAAACGGTTTGACGGCAATTATTGTATGTAATCGTGGAAGCGGAAAAACAAAAATATTAGAAGATTTAGGAAAGAATATAGAGGCAAAGAAAAATATAAATATAATAAGTTGTGTGCTTGAAAATTATGAAAAAGTATCGAAGGTAAATAACAGTACAGATTTTTTATGCGCTATTTCTTGAATATATAGTTAAAGATATGTTGATAAAATTGTTTTCGGACAAGAAGCGTATAAGAAAACTGTCAAATGATAACAAAATTTTATTGTCTTATCTTATATATAGATTTGGAAATAACTTAACGGAAAGACAGATTGCTTCACAGATAGATAATGTACAATTATCTCCATTAAAAAGGTGCCTTAACCATTTTTCTAAGCCAATAACAGGGATATTAAATTACTTTGCTACTGCTACAGCAAATTTTGGTAATAAATTTCTAAATGAAACTTTTGGTAGATATTTGCCGCCAATTAATGATGAAAATATAAAATCGATTTTCCCAGATATAAAATATGAATCAGATACCCAGTTTTTTGATATAAAAGTTTCATTTGAGTTACTTGAACGTACTTTAGATTTAATAAAGTCAATGGGGTATGAAAAAACTATTATTTATTTAGATAAATTAGATGAAGACATTAGATTTGAGAATGATGCTGATGAAATTGTTAGCTTTATTTCTTCAATTCTTTTAGATAGTAAATTACTGTTGAATTCTAAAATTCAGCTTTTGTTTTCAATTTGGAGTATTCCATTTGTAGGATTAAGTTCGAAATTTAGAAAACAAAAAAATTATGTATATAATATAGATTGGAATTCACATGAATTGGAAAAAGTTTTAAACAGGAGGTTGTCCGTATATTCTAACGGGAAAATTAAGACATATACAGATCTTTTTTGCGATGATGTCACTGGTGAAAACATTCAGGAAGTATTTAAATTATGTAATGCAAATCCAAGAGATTTGTGGCATATTTTTCATAATTTATTTGATACTCAATATTCAATAAATCCTAATAATAAAATTAGTAATGAGGCTATAGTAAAAGGATTGGAGAAATTTGTAGTAAATTTCGATTTTTATGAATATTATCCTAGAAAGAAAGGGGCAAGAAAAAACACAAATGATATATATATTCTTATACCCAACATCTTTTAAAACTAAAGGAGCAAGATTTTACTAACACTGAGTTAAAAGACTATGCTTCTACAGGTGGGTCAACAACAAACTATATTACTGGGATGTGTACTTTAGGATTAACCAGAAAGACGTCTAGAAAGCGCAACGGATCAGTCATATATGAAATATGTGATCCTAAAATTGTTTATGCTATTAAAAATGGTTTAGTAATTGAAAATATATAATAAAAGTATAGATCATAACAGCCGAAAGCAAGTAAGTTCATTGAAGATTCTAGGATTATATGTTATCATAAGAGTGAGAATATTATATTTGCAGAGGAGAATATAACGTAGTTTGAATAGTATGATGGTACAAGAACGGAAACATGAAAAATTATTACAACGTATTAGAGATTTTCGTTTATTGGACGATGACTTTATGACTAAATGTTTTGAAGAGAATATCGAAGCGACAGAGTTGGTGCTTAGTATTATATTAGAAAGAACTGATATTAGAGTAAAGAAAATACAGACACAATATAATATGAAAAATATCAGGGGACGTTCCGTACGACTTGATATTTATGCGGAGGACTATACAGGAAAGAAATACAATATTGAAATTCAGAGAGCAGACAAAGGAGCCGGTGCGAAGAGGGCGCGATACAATAGTAGCTTGATAGATGGTAATATTCTTACTATGGGTTTTGAGGCAGAAAATCTTGCAGAGACATATGTTATATTTATTACAGAAAATGATGTTATGGGTAAGAATAAACCTATTTATCATATTGACCGATATATTAGAGAGACAGAAGAATATTTTAATGACGGTTCCCATATTATATATGTAAATGCTGCATATAAAGATAATACCGATTTAGGAAAACTTATACATGATTTTTCGGTGACGGATCCAAATGATATGAATTACAAGATACTTGCTGACGCAGCAAGATATTATAAGGAAGACAAGGAGGGCATACAAGCTATGTGCAAGGCTATGGAAGACATGATTTTTGATTATGTTGCAGATGAGAAAAAGAGCGCGGCAATCCGTATGCTTGAAAGAGGAAAATTGTCAAAGGAAGAGATTTCGGAGGATTTAGAACTTTCCTTAGCTGTTGTTGAAAGGCTGGCGGAGGAATTACAACTGGCTTGAAGAGAAAAGAGTATGGCATAATATAAAAGCAGGGAATCTTAACGGGAGGATGCCCTGCTTTCATTTATTTAGATGGAGGACACAACATTGAAACAATACCGCAACTACATATTCGACCTATACGGCACATTGGTAGATATCCGCACCGATGAGACGGAACGGAAGCTATGGGAGCATTTGAGTCTGTTTTGCGGTTATTACGGAGCACGGTATGAGGCGGAAGAACTGCATCAGGCTTATCTTGCTTCGGTACAGGGTAAGGAGAAAGCGCTTAGTAAAGAGCATGCCATACAGTATGCCCATGAGGCTTATCCCGAGATCCCGATTGAAGAGGTGTTTCAGGAACTGTATGAGGCCAAAGGGGTCGATCCGGATCAGCAGCTTACCATCCATACGGGGCAGATGTTTCGGGCATATTCCACGAAATATATCCGTATCTACCATTATGCGAAAGAACTGCTTGCAACGCTCCGGGAGGCAGGCAGAGGCGTATATCTGCTCTCCAATGCGCAGCGTATTTTTACGGAGTATGAATTGCATTATCTGGGGATTCATGATCTCTTTGACGGGATTCTGATCTCTTCCGATCACGGGTGCAGGAAGCCTGATGAGCGTTTTTACCGGATACTGTTTGACCGATACGGGCTGCAGCCGGAGGAGTCGCTGATGATCGGCAACGACATGGATACCGATATTGCGGGCGCGAAGCAGGTGGGCATGGACAGCTTCTATATTCATTCTGCCATATCGCCGCGGTCACAGAAGACAATTGAAGAAAAGGACAACATGGCGGATTATGCTATGAGCCGGATGAATCTGCGCACATTGTGCAGCAGGCTTCTTGCCACTGACTGACGTATGGTGTAAAATAAATTTCAAGGTCGATAGATTAAGATAGACATGGTTATCAGCATATAATAACAATAACACATCGCAGGTCTGCTTTTGACAGTGGACAGAAACGGAGGGTATGATGGATTTTTTTGACAGAATCGGGGAGACGATCACAACCAAAGGAAGAGAAGTGACGGATAAGGCGAAGGACATGGCTGAGGTGGCGAATCTGAAAGGGCAGATTCATACCTGCGAGGATATTATCAGGAAACGCTACACCGAGATCGGCAGAATCTATTACGATAAACATGGCTCTACGCCGGAAGAAGAGTATGAGGATGCGTGCAGAGATATCGAGAATGCCCAGAATTCGATCGTGGATCTGGAAGCTAAGATCAGGGAGATCAAGGGTATATAGCGCTGAGACTATATTCTACAAGAAATCAAGTGGCAGTACATATGATATAAAAAAGGCAGGTACAGAGTTCGTATAGAGTCTGTACCTGCCGTCTTCTACTGTGCCTCAGGCTGCGGCTGTTCCGCCGCCTGTTGTGCGGCTGCCTGTGCGGCCGCTTGCGCCGCTGCTGCCGCGGCAGCGTTACGCTGTTCTATTTCCGCCCGCTGTCCGTTTACGACCGCTTCCCAATCGGGATTCGCGAAAAACTCTGCATTGTGAGGACACATATTGGTCTGCGGCGTAGGTGTGGGTGCGGGAATAACGGAGCCGTCTTCGCCGACGACGGGCTCTTCCGGTGTCTCAGGCTGTGCCAGTGCCGAGCCGGAACCGCTCTGCAGGGAGATATCTTCGATCGGTGTGAGTTCTAATACGCCCTCTACCTTGAACGGACATCCTTCACATGCAGGCAGGCTGCTGTATGTGCAGACCTGACCGGCATAATGTACGTCACAGGTTTCTGTGGGTACGGTTCCCTCGGCAAAGTATTCTGAGCGGAGGGTGCCGCTGCATAACCCGTCAATCGGCAGTTTGCCGGAGCGGGAACATACCGTGGCAGTCACGATGCCGGAAGGAACATTGAAAGGTTCGTTAGGCAGTTCTTCATGGATCTTAGACATTACGGTACGCCACAGCTTCTTGGCAAGATTCTTTTCATCTCCGGTAAGTTTAACGTTATTATCAAATCCTGCCCAGGTAGTTGCCGTATAATAGGGTGTATACCCGGAGAACCACACATCGTTGTAATCCGAGGTCGTACCGGTTTTGCCGGCCATCGCCATGTCGCTGAAATGCACAGAACCTCCGGTTCCCACCGTGACCACGTCCACCATGGCGTTGGTCAGCAGGAATGCGGTAGTTTCCTTAATTACCTGTCTGGACTGTGGCATTGTATTGTCCAGGATGATATTGCCGTCGTGGTCAAGTACCTTCGTGTACAGCTTGGGTTTGATGTAAGTGCCGCCGTTGGCAATACATGCGTAGGCCGCGTTTAACTCTTCATTTGTGACACCGTTGGTAATACCGCCCAGCGCCAGTGCCTGCTGGATATCGGAGTATATTTTGCCGTTGATCTCTTTGCGTTCTTCCAATGTGGTAAAGCCGAAGTTCGTCAGATAGTCATAACCGAGCTGCGGCGTGATCTGTGTCAGAGTCTTGACGGCGACGATATTCATGGACTGCGCGATACCTTCCCTGAGTGAAGAGAGCCCTCGGTAAGTCTCGCCGTACCAGTTCGCTACAGGGCGTCCGTCCGCATAGTTAAACGGCGCGTCATTCATCACTGTGGCAAGAGTAAGTCCGGCGCTGTCCAAAGCCGGTGCATAGGTCGATACGACCTTAAAGGTGGAACCGGGCTGTCTGGTGGTGTCTGTTGCACGGTTCAGCGTCCGGCTTCCCGATTTGGCGCCGCGTCCGCCTTCCATGGCAACGATATAGCCGGTGCTCTGGTCTTCCACAACAATGGATACCTGCGGCTGGGGTGTTAGGCTGATGGTCTCGCCGAATACCTCATCGCCGGAGCCCATAACGGCTTCCTTGTATAATTCGATATCCTGATATGCTTCTTCCTGAGAGGTATAGATCAGGTTATAGGACTTGGAACGGTTATCTCTCCAGAAGGTACGGAACATTTCCGTGCTGTGGTTTTCCCGGTCGCCGTTGCTTTTTTCTATGGTCAGTTCATAATTCAGATACCATTTCGTATTGGCGGGGAAGTTGGTCTCATCCGCAAAAGTCTCGTCACAGATTTGCTGGATCTTCGGATCCTGCGTGGAATAAATCTTCAGACCGCCGCTGTAGAGCAGTGTAAATGCCTGGGTTTCATTGTATCCGGCAGCAATCAGATCTTCCAGAACATCTTCCGTCAGTGCATCTACGAAGTATGTATTGACGGCGGAATCCTCATTTTCGGAATCGGCGATCTGGATGCGGGAATATACGTCGTCCGCCATCGCCTCATCATACTGCTCCTGTGTAATATAGCCTTCTTTCTTCATGTCGTCCAGCACCCGTTCACGACGCTTAGCGTTCTCGTCGGGATGTGTGATCGGATTATATCGGGAGGGGTTTTTGGTGATTCCTGCGATAACAGCGCACTCCGACAGGTTCAGATCGCTGACGGATTTGTTGAAATAGCGCATGGAAGCAGCCTGAACGCCCAGCGTATTCTGCCCTAAATTAATGGTGTTCATATAGTTGATCAGGATAGAATCCTTATCCATGACCTTTTCCAGTTCCAGAGCCAGATACTGCTCCTGTATCTTACGCTTTAACCGGTCGGCAAAAGAATCCTCGCTGGTCCAGTTCGTGAAGACATTATTCTTGAGAAGCTGCTGCGTGATCGTGCTGGCGCCCTCCGTGAAGTCGCCGCCTTTTAATTTATTTACGATGCCCACTTTGGCGGCACGGATGATGCCCTTGATATCGATGCCGTTGTGGTCATAAAAACGGGCATCTTCCACGGCTACGAAGGCGTTCTGAAGATCCTTGGGAACCATGTCAATGGTGACGGGGATTCGGTTGGAATCTGTAGATACCAGCTTTGCAATCTGTCTGCCTTCTATGTCATATGCAAAAGTAGAAAAACCTGTGGGCGTAACGTCGATATTGCCGATATCCGGGGCTGTGGCGAGTACGCCTTTGAAGATACCGATACCGGCGCTGATGCCGATGATCCCCACACCGATTATGGCGACCAGACACAATTGGATCAAAGTAAATCCGAATTTTCTTGCCCACTTGGTGGATGTAGCGTGAAGTGCCTGCTGTTTCTTGCGGACACCTTTTTTTCCATAATTCATGATACTCCTCCTTAGGTTGATAGTCCCCCCTCAATGGACGCATAATACCTTGCAATGCCGATCAGGATTAAGAATGGCCGGCAAATTTAATATGCAAAAAGGTACTATAAACCTATCATGCATTATAGCAAAGTTTTCGGGCTAAATAAAGGGTTTTTCTTCCATATTAAGAATTGTTTACGATTCTGTGCAGTTTTATACATGGGAAGGAGGGACTGTTTATGGGGTGGCGGAGACGGACGCTCAGAGGGAAGGCAATATCTACGGAGCCGCGCTTTCGCTCCGTTCCGAGCGTAGCAGACACTAAGCTCGTGAGTTGCGGGGCAACTCATGACCTCGCTAAGTGCTGACGCTCTCCAAGGGGCTCCTTAAGATATTGTCTTCCCTCTGAGCTGGTTTGTCGGATACCCGTGGAGGAGGAGATTGTACCTGAGGCTGCTGTATTGAAGGGCTGTATTGGTGAACTGTTGCTTGACGCTTTATTGTTTGGCGTAGTAGTATTAAAAAAGCGGACATATCTGTACTTGGGTCTGGCTGCGTATAAGAACAATATAATATGGATTATAGATGTATTGTAAACGGAGCGTATAGGGATATCATATGGAAGACGGGCACGGTTTTGAGCCATATAAGATTATAGAATATGGGGGTACGGGGGAAATCGAGGAGAAAAAATCTCGTTTTATCGCACATGTTGCGGCGGTAAGTACCGAGGAGGAAGCGCTGGCTTTTATCGAAGGAAAGAAAAAGCAGTTCTGGGATGCGCGGCATAACTGTTATGCCTATATTCTCGGAGAACAGGCGCAGACAATGCGATTTTCCGATGACGGGGAACCCACGGGAACGGCGGGAAGGCCGATCCTTGAGGTACTTATGGGTTCGGGAATCCGGAATATTGTGGTGGTGGTGACCAGATATTTCGGCGGTACACTTCTGGGAACCGGCGGGCTTGTGCGGGCCTATACGAAGGCGGCGCAGGCAGGGATCGCGGCAAGCGATGTGCGTAAGATGTGCTATGGGTATGAGATGACCATCGTGACAGATTATAACGGTATCGGTAAGATACAGTATTTGTTAGCGAGGCGGGGCATACCGGTGGGGGAATCCGATTATGCCGAGCAGGTGACTGTGCGGGTAAAGATTCCCTATGAAGAAAAAAACGCCGTGACGAATGAGATCACGGAAGCGACAGCAGGTAAGGTTAAGATCACGGTCGGGGAGCCGGCTTATTATAAAAGGAATGACGATTATGAGTGAAATCAGGGAAGAATTGAAGGAACCGAAGGTTGGAGCGGGACAGGCAGCAGGTGCAGGACAGGAATCCGATGCGGGCAGAGAGACAGATGCAAGGCAGAAACGTGAGGTCTTCGAGAATTATGAGGACTTCGGCAGGGAGGAAATACTGGAGCTTCTGCACAAGGGGCAATATACCAGGCTCAGACAGGTCGTTCAGGAATTAAATGATGCGGATATCGCAGATTATATAGAGGAGATGGACGAGGAAGAGATCGTGAAGATATTCCGAATCCTGCCCAAAGATATGGCGGCAAGCGTGTTCTCCTATCTGGAGATCGAACTGCAGCAGTCTGTCATTACGTCCCTTTCCGATAAGGATGCGGGCCACATCATTGATAACATGATGTCCGATGATGCGAAGGAATTGATGGAGGAGATGCCTGCCAATGTGGTGAAAAGGCTGATTGCCAACACCAGTGCCGACACCCGCAAGGCAATCAATCACCTGATGCGCTATCCGGAGGATTCCGCCGGAAGCATCATGACCGTGGAGTATGTGGACTTAAAGGAAAATTATACCGTGCGTGAAGCTATCGAGCGGATTCGCAAGGTCGGGCTGGACAGTGAGACGATCAATATCTGCTATGTACTGGATAACCAGAGGACGCTGGTGGGGACTGTAGCGCTCAGGTATCTGCTGCTCAGTGATGCGGATGCGGTGATCGGGGATATGATGCACCGGAATGTAATATCCCTGCACACCCTGATGGATCAGGAAGAAGTTGCCAGAATGTTCAAGAAATATGAATTTACGGCAATGCCCGTGGTCGATAATGAGGACAGACTTGTGGGTATCATCACCGTGGATGATGTTGTGGATATTCTGGAAGAGGAGACCACAGAGGATATCGAGAAGATGGCGGCTGTGATGCCATCCGACAAGCCATATTTGAAGACTACGGTATTCGATGCCTATAAGAAAAGGATTCCGTGGCTGCTATTGTTGATGATCTCGGCCACTTTTACGGGCAGTATCATCACTTCTTTTGAGACTGCCCTCAGCAGATATGTTGTCTTGACCGCATTTATACCGATGCTGATGGATACCGGCGGTAATGCGGGCGGACAGGCAAGCGCCATCATTATCCGCGGACTGTCACTTGACGAGATCGAATTCGGTGACTGGTTTACGGTGGTATGGAAGGAAATCCGGACGGCGGCACTGTGCGGCCTGACACTGGCGCTCTGTAATTTTGCAAGATTGCTGTTGTTTGATAAAGTAACCGTTGCGGTGGCATTCGTCGTCTGTTTCACGCTTCTGGTGGCGGTTATCGTGGCGAAGATCGTCGGTTCTACGCTGCCTATGCTGGCCAAGAGAATCGGAATGGACCCGGCAGTTATGGCGAGCCCGTTCATCACGACGATCGTGGATGCCATTTCACTGCTGATCTATTTCAGAGTGGCTACGATCGTGCTCGGATTATAGGAGATTAGAGTTTATGGCTGATTTCTTTACGGATTTACTGGACGGATTTTTGAATCCGTCCTTTTTGGAGAAGGTACGTGATAAATTTCATTATGAAGAAACGCGGAGCAGTGAGCTTCGGGCAGTGGCAGAGCAGATGCTTCCCATAATGCGCGAGGAGGCTTTCTGGGAAAGAAATATTTCTTCTCGGCAGAAATTATCGGGAATAGAATATGTAGATAGGGATTATGGGAATGCCGTCGGGAACTGCGGACATACGGATGCAGACTGCAGCGATATACCTTGTGGAACAGCTGCGTATGAGGATGTCGTTATGTCTCTCGGAGCCGGAATAGATTCCCTGCAGGATCATTACAGCAGTCAGGGAATGCTGTCGAAAAGTTATATGCTGGAGGTGCTGGCAAGTGAGCTTCTGCTGCAGGGCTACGGAGCCTACAACCGTTACATCGAAAAGAATACCGACCGGCATGTAGCAAGGTATCATTTCCTCGGCAGTGAAGATTCCTTTCCGCTTTCGATGCTTCCCGGCCTGTTAGATATAACGGATGGCCGGATTACCTGCAATGCTGCTTTCTGCATGTTACCCAAAAAGAGCGTGGTATTTGTGGCGGAGCTGACGGAGGATGAGAAAGTACGCTGTGAGGGAGTCTGTGTCGGATGTAACCGGAGACAGTGCCCGAACAGAATTGCCGGAAATCATCCCGATCAGGGCATAATAGCGCGGATGGCGGATCTGCCTTTGACCTATGGGTATGGTCGGATTTTCGGGAAAATATAAGAGTGGTTTGTGTTATAGTATAGACCGTGCTATTGACATCAAATATAAATGTGATATACTTTGATAAAATCGAATATGTAACATACAGGTGTCAAAACAGCGTAAGAAGTGCGTGAACGCTGGTTTTGGTGAAAAGGGAAACAGGTGCAAATCCTGTACGAACTCGTCACCGTAATTAGGGAGCAGAAGCCAATATGTCACTGGGAAACCGGGAAGGCGGCGGATGCGATGATCTTTAAGCCGGGAGACCTGCCTGAATGTTGTACGGAAACGTTTGTTTCAGACCACGAGTAACTGGTTGTACGTTTGAACTTGCAGAAGCGCAGTTGTTTATGAAGTGCATTCTGTAGGTTTGTTTGCGTATAAATCCTTTACCTGTTGTAGAGATCAGACACAATGGCGGAGGATTTTTTTGTATGCTAAAAAATCGTTTCTTACACCTTTACATATTTGGTTCAAACATCAAAATTATTGATGACTGAATAAGTCAATCAAAAGGAGGAGACATGAAGAAACGATTAACAGCAGTATTGATGGCCGCTCTCATGGGCACATTGTGCATGACCGGATGCGGAAACGATTCGGAACCGGCAGCGGCCCCGCAGGAAGAGGTTACGGAACAGCCGGAAGAGGAGGCAGAGGCACCGGAAACACCGGAGGCGGAGAATGAGACTGTCAGCGATCAGGAAGCTGCCGACGAAGTTGCGGTTTTGATCGATGCGATCTATGTGCAGCAGAGGACAGAGAATACGGATAAGCAGTGTGCCGAGGCTAAGGCTGCATGGGATGCACTGACAGATGCCCAGAAAGAACTGGTGGAAGGTGAAAATGCCGATCCGGATTATTTCGGCAGGGACACAGGAGATGCTTCCAAAGATGATCCCCGTAATCAGGATGACATCGGGGAGAATGAAATTCTGGTAGTCAGTTTCGGGACTTCCTTTAACGGAAGCCGCGTCGATGATATCAAAGGCATCGAAGATGCGATACAGGAGGCGAATCCGGACTGGGCTGTAAGAAGGGCTTTTACGGCACAGATCATTATCAATCACGTGCAGGCGCGCGACAATGAATTTATTGATAATATGGACCAGGCATTAGAACGTGCAGTGGCAAACGGCGTGAAAAATCTGGTGATACAGCCCACCCATCTGATGCATGGCGCAGAGTACGATGAGCTGATAGAGGCTGTGGAGGCATACAGGGATCAGTTTGATTCGGTCAAAGTTGCAGAGCCGCTTCTGGGTGAAGTCGGTACGGATGCGACAGTGATCAATGCCGACAAAGAAGCGGTGGCGAAGGCGCTTACACAGGCGGCAGTACAGGATGCGGGTTATGACAGTCTGGAAGCGGCTAAGGAAGATGGTACGGCATATGTATTTCTGGGACACGGCACATCCCACACTGCGAAGGTGTCATACAGCCAGATGCAGTCACAGATGGGAGAGCTGGGCTACGATAACGTGTTTATCGGTACGGTAGAGGGTGAGCCGGAAGAAACCGCCTGCGAAGCGGTCATAGATGCGGTTGCACAGGCCGGCTATAAGAAGGTGATCTTACGTCCGCTTATGGTCGTGGCAGGTGACCATGCCAATAATGATATGGCTGGCGAAGACGAGGATTCATGGATCAGCACGTTTAAGGCTTCCGGTAATTTTGACAGTGTGGATACACAGATTGTCGGCCTTGGTTCTATTGATGCCATTAAGCAGATTTATGTGGAACATACCGCGGCAACTTTAGAAACAGATAGTGAAGCAAATTCCGACCAGGCAGCAGGGCTGCCTGACGGAACATACATGGCAGTCTTTAAAACAGACAGCAGTATGTTTCGTGTAAGTGAAGCCTGTGACGGCAAGGGCACATTGACGGTACGAAACGGTGAGATGACGATCCATATTTCACTCGGTTCCAAAAAAATCGTAAATCTTTATCCCGGACTCGCAGAAGATGCCGGGAAAGAAGGTGCGCAGCTTCTTATGCCGACGGAAGATACGGTTACATACAGCGACGGCATGACGGAGGAGGTTTATGGATTTGACGTGCCTGTTCCGGCATTGGATACGGAATTTGATCTGGCGCTGATCGGGACGAAGGAGAAGTGGTATGACCATAAGGTCAGCGTTTCAGATCCGGTGCCGGCAGGGAAGGAAGCACAGGCGGACGGCGTGACAGAGGACACCGCCGCTTTGCAGGACGGCACTTACAGCATGGAGATCACCTTTGAGGGCGGCAGCGGTAAAGCGCAGATCTTATCCCCCGTTATGGTCACGGTAACAGGCAAAAAGGCCACGGCGACAGTGCAGTGGAACAGTCCGAATTATGATTATATGCTGGTGGACGGCGATAAATATCTGCCGGTCAATACAACGGGAGATTCTGTTTTCGAGATACCCGTCAAGAGTTTTGATGAACCGATAACGGTTATCGGCGATACCGTTGCGATGAGTAAGCCGCATGAGGTGGAGTATACGCTGACATTTCATTCGGATAAGGTGAAATAATACTAAGCCGTGCTGCAAGCATACAGAAATAAAGGCCAACGATCACGGATAGGTGGGAACAGGATGAAAAAGAGAAATAGACGTGTCATGATATGGCCGATTTTCATAGGGCTGTTGATTTTATATGGCTGTGGCACTCCGTCTTCCGGTTATAAGCCGAAACCGGAGACGCAGGCGGAGACAGAAGCAGATTTCGCGGGCGGGGCGGAATCCAATCTGATCCATGATCACAGCATGGAACTTGAGTACGCCGAGAACTTCACGGTAGATTACTATGAGGGCGGATATACTCTGCTTACGACAACCATGGACGGTGCGCGGTTTTTGATCGTACCGGAAGGTAAGGAGACACCGGAGAACTTAGATATAGGAGGTCGGGAAGAAGCAGATAAAGACGTGGTAGTGCTGAAACGTCCGATCAAGGATATATATCTGGTGGCATCTTCGGCAATGGACATGTTCGATGCATTGAACGGTCTGGATGCGATCACTTTTTCAGGACAAAAGGCAGACGGCTGGTACATAGAAGCGGCAAGAGAAGCAATGGAAAAAGGCGATCTTCTCTATGCGGGCAAATACAACAAACCGGACTATGAGCTGATCGTCTCAGGGAACTGTTCCCTTGCCATAGAAAATATGATGATCTCCCATGCTCCTGAGGTAGTGGAGAAGCTGGAGGATTTCGGCATCCCTGCCATGATCGAGTATTCCAGTTATGAGTCTCACCCTTTAGGCAGAGTGGAGTGGGTGAAATTCTACGGTGCACTTCTCGGAAAGGAAGAGGAAGCGGAGAGGATATTTAATGCGCAGGCGGCGGTTCTTAATAAGGTGAGCGGTGCTGACCGGACTGATCAAACGGTAGCTTTCTTTTTTATTACGTCAAATGGGTTGGTACAGGTGCGGCAGTCCTCCGACTATGTCCCGAAAATGATAGAGATTGCGGGCGGAAAATATGTTTTTGAGAACTTAGGCGATCCTGAGACAAGGCGCTCTACCATGAATATGCAGGTGGAGGAGTTTTATGCCGGCGCAAAAGATGCGGATTTCCTGATCTACAACAGTTCCATCGACGGCGGGGTTGCAAGTGTGGAAGCGCTTCTGGATAAATGTGAAGCCTTGGCGGATTTTAAGGCTGTGAAAGAAGGAAATGTCTGGTGTACAACAAACGATATGTATCAGCAGTCTCTCTCCATCGGGTATCTGATTGAGGATATCCATGGGATGATACGGGGTGAGACCGAGGATATGCATTATCTCTTTCACTTGGAATAGAGACAGGCTGCATACGCCCGAAGCAGCACTAAGAGAAAGGCAGCGTAATTAATATGCGTGAAAACAGGAAATACAGATATATTGCCGCCTTTATTTTACTTATCCTCTGTACCGTGTTCTTTTTTATCCTGAATGTATGTATCGGGAGTGTCACAATTGCGCTGTCGGATATCGTAAGGACACTGACCGGCAGAGTGAGCAACGAGACGTTTACGAGGATTTTGTGGGATATCCGGCTTCCGAGGGCGGTGGCTGTTTTGATTCTCGGCGGGGCGCTTGCGCTTGCGGGATATCTTTTGCAGACTTTTTTCGGTAATCCGATTGCGGGACCGTTTGTGCTCGGAATCTCTTCGGGAGCAAAAATGGTGGTGGCGCTTATGATGGTCTTCCTTATGGGGCGGTCAGTCAGGGTGACATCGGCGGATATGATCCTTGGGGCGTTTATCGGGGCGATGGTGTCCATGGGATTCGTGCTTTTGATGTCGCGCAGGGTAAACAGCATGTCAATGTTAGTCGTCAGCGGAGTCATGATCGGCTATATCTGTTCGGCGATTACAGAACTGGTCGTGACTTTTGCAAATGACGCGGATATTGTAAATCTTCACAACTGGTCGCGGGGGAGTTTTTCCGGGATGACGTGGGAGAATGTTAAGGTTATGTCGGTGGTGGTAGCTGTAGTATTTATCGCGGTGTTTCTGATGTCGAAACCACTCGGCGCCTATCAGATGGGAGACGCATATGCTCGGAATGTGGGAGTGAACCTTAGGCTTTTGCGGGTGTGCATCGTGATTTTTTCCAGTATTTTATCAGCCTGTATCGTGGCGTTTGCAGGTCCGATCTCCTTTGTCGGTATTGCGGTGCCGCATTTGGTCAAGAAGCTCCTTAACTCGACGGAACCGATTCGGATGATACCTGCCTGCTTCCTGGGCGGAAGTGTTTTCTGTCTGTTTTGTGATCTGCTGGCAAGGATGATGCTTGCGCCGACAGAACTGAGTATCAGCACGGTGACGGCTGTTTTTGGGGCACCGGTAGTGCTTTGGGTCATAACGAAGCGTAAGAAAACTCATGTGTAGACGGGATGAGAACATGACAAATTACTATTTTTCTACGAAAAAGATGTGTGTGGGGCATGATAATAAGCCGCTGATACGGGAAATGGAGATTGCATTGCAAAAAGGGGAGATCCTAAGCCTGATCGGACCTAACGGAGCAGGGAAATCTACGGTCCTAAAGAGCATTGCGGGGCAGCTTAAGCTGATCGGAGGAACGGTATACATCGGGGACGGTGTTTTATCCGGGATGAAAGCGGATGAACTGGCCAGGAAAATGTCAGTGGTATTTACGGAGAAGATCAAGGCGGAAATGAAAAGTTGTCGGGATGTGGTGGCGACAGGGCGGTATCCTTATACCGGATGGTTCGGAATATTGTCAGGAGAGGATGAACGGATCGTCGATGATGTGATGGAGCTTACCCATGTCGCGGATATAGGAGAACAGGATTTTAACAGAATAAGCGACGGGCAGAAGCAGAGGGTAATGCTGGCGCGGGCGATCTGCCAGGAGCCGGAGATCGTGATATTGGATGAACCTACTTCTTATCTGGACGTCAAATACAAACTGGAATTTCTATCCATATTGCAGGAAATGCGGGATAAGAAAGGGCTTACCGTTATCATGTCGCTGCATGAACTGGAACTCGCAAGGATCGTTTCCGATAAGATCCTTTGTCTGAAAGGGGAATATACGGAGCGGTTCGGTACGCCGGAGGAGGTATTCGAATCGGATTTTATAGAGCGGCTGTTTGATATCAGGGAAGAGGAATTTGCGGCAAACGGGAAGCTGCTTGCGTATATCAGGCAGATCGGGAAAATTTAGAATGGAGTAAATTGTATGGCAAAAGTCATTATGGTGCAGGGAACCATGTCCGGCGCGGGGAAAAGTCTTCTTGTGGCGGGATTGTGCAGGATCATGAGACGGGACGGCTATCGGACGGCTCCCTTTAAATCACAGAATATGGCGCTTAACTCTTTTATTACGGAAGAGGGACTGGAAATGGGGAGAGCGCAGGTCATGCAGGCGGAGGCGGCAGGGATCAGGCCGGCAGTCTGTATGAATCCGATTCTGTTAAAGCCGACGGATCATATCGGTTCGCAGGTGATCGTTAATGGGCGTGTGATCGGGAACATGAGTGCGAGAGAATACTTTTCTTATAAGAAGAAACTGATTCCCGATATCAGGAATGCATTCCGCAAGCTTGAGGAATTGGCGGATATCATTGTCATTGAAGGAGCGGGAAGCCCGGCGGAGATCAATCTGCGGGAAAATGATATCGTTAACATGGGCATGGCGGATATGGTGGACGCACCGGTGCTTCTCGTGGGTGATATTGACAGGGGCGGCGTATTTGCACAGCTTCTGGGGACTTTGATGTTGCTTTCGGAGGAGGAAAAGAAAAGGGTAAAGGGGCTTGTCATCAATAAGTTCAGGGGTGACAAGACTTTGCTTGATCCGGGGATTGAGATATTGGAGGCAAAAGGCGGCATTCCGGTAAGCGGCGTTATTCCGTATATGGATATCGCGTTGGAAGATGAAGACAGCCTGACAGCGCGTTTCGACAGAAGTGAGAGGGGTATCATTGACATAGCGGTCATTCGTTATCCGAGGATATCCAATTTCACGGATTTTAATATATTCGAGCAGATACCGGGAGTGTCTGTACGTTACGTGGATTCGGTGATGAAGCTGGGTACTCCGGACATGATCTTCTTGCCCGGCAGCAAGAATACGATGAGTGATCTGCAATGGATGCGTGGGATCGGATTGGAGAGAGCCGTTATGAAAATGGCGGGAAAGATTCCGATCTGCGGTATATGCGGCGGCTACCAGATGTTAGGCAGACAGATTTCCGATCCTGAGGGAGTGGAGTCCGGCGGCACGGTAGACGGAATGGGACTGCTTCCCGTTGCAACGCAGCTGCAGGATGAAAAGGTACGGCGGCAGGTGCAGGGTACAATCGACAGGACAGAGGGGATATTCTCTGTGCTTTCGGGACTTAGCTTTGAAGGATATGAGATCCATATGGGGAGAACTACGCAGACAGGCGGGGAGCAGGTTTTCTGCTGCGGAGGAAATGATGTGTACGGCACCTATATCCATGGCATATTTGATAAAGGTGAGACGGCATCGGCACTGGTCAAGGCGCTGGCAAAGAATAAGGGTGTTGATGTAAAGGGCAGCAGCTGTATGGAGAATGCAGTGTGTACGGATTACAGGACTTTTAAGGAACAACAGTACGATAAACTGGCGGATATTATGTCTGCATATCTGAACATGGAGGAAATATATGGAATGCTTCGGGAAGCATGTCTGTGACGGGGATGAGAGAAGGACTTATGACAATGGAAGCAAAAGCCGTTGCAGGAGAGAATTATTGTCAGAATATACGATAGATACGCCTGATGAGAAAATCTATGGCAAGGTGTTGCAGAACTGGGATGGGATTGCGAAACCCCTTGACGGAATGGGAAGATTTGAAACCATCACCGCGAGGATCGGTGCGATTATTGGAACGGATGAGATTGATCTGACAAAAAAAGCGGTCATTATCATGTGTGCGGATAACGGAATCGTAGAAGAGGGAATCAGCCAGTCGGGGCAGGAGGTTACTGCGGCGGTGGCAAGGCAGATGGGGAAAGGCCTGTCCAGTGTGGGAAGAATGGCGGCTTCCATCGGTGCGGACACGATTCCCATAGATATCGGCATGAATCATCAAGCCCCCATTCAGGGAGTGCTTGACCGTAAAATCCGCTGTGGGACAAGGAATTTCAGGAAAGAGCCCGCCATGACCGAGGAGGAGACGGTTCGGGCCATTATGACGGGGATAGAGGCGGTGGCAGTCTGTAGAGATGAAGGATACCGCATTCTTGCCACAGGGGAGATGGGAATCGGCAATACGACCACAAGCAGCGCGGTGGCAGCAGCGTTACTACAATGCGATGCGGACACCGTAACCGGGAGAGGCGCAGGACTTAGTGATGAGAAGCTTGTGCATAAGCGGCAGATCATTGCAGATGCCCTCGAAAAATATGAGCTTGCCGGAGCAGATCCTTTTCGGATTCTGATGACGGTAGGGGGATTGGATATTGCGGGACTTGCAGGAGTATGCATCGGTGGTGCGCTTTACCATATCCCCATCGTGCTGGACGGTGTGATCAGCATGACGGCGGCGCTTCTTGCCGATCGGATCGTGCCGGGGACGGCAAAGTATCTGATCGCCTCTCATAAGGGTAAAGAGCCGGCGGTCGAAGTGCTTATGAAGGAGTTAGGTGCAGAGACTGTCATAGACGGTAAGATGGCATTGGGAGAGGGCACGGGAGCAGTCATGATGATGGCGCTTATTGATATGGCGTTGTGCATCTATCACGGAAGAACTTTGTTTTCGGATATCCGGGTGGAGCAGTATGAGAGGTATTTCGGATGATGGTTTTGGTGATCGGAGGGAGCGGGAGCGGGAAGTCTGCGTATGCGGAGAAAGCGGCGGATTCCTTTTTTAAAGAAAATAATGTGGATGCTCTGTCAGCTCCGCGAAGCGACATGACTGGAAGTATGAAAAAATATTATCTCGCGACCATGCAGATCCTTGATGAAGAGGGACGTAAGAAGGTCGAAAGACACAGAAGGTTAAGAGACGGAAAAGGATTTGTTACGATAGAGCAGCCCACGGATATCTGCAGGGCGCTTGATCGGATGGAAACAGGAGAGAGAACTGTGCTCCTGGAGTGTATTTCCAATCTTGCGGCAAATGAGATGTTCTCTGGAGAAGAAGCCGTGGCAGAGAAGGAAGTTGTTGACAAGATCATAAGTGAAATTGAAGTATTGCAAAGAGGGACAACACATTTTGTTGTAGTGAGCAACAATGTGTTTGAGGACGGAATCAATTATGAGGAAGCTACTATGGCATATATTCGAGTTATGGGAGCCGTGAATCGGGAACTTGCCGCGATGGCGGATCGGGTTGTGGAAGTGGTGGCAGGAATTCCGATTATGATAAAAGAGCAGGATTAGGAAAAGGACGAGGTTGAAAGAAAAGCGTTTTCAACTATTGGTTTGAGTCAGATAAGGGAAACGGATGGGCTGAAAAATGAGATTGGTGATAGGCGGATATGCGCAGGGGAAATTAGATTATGTGCTTGAAAAGTATCATCTGCGGGAAAATATGGTGTGGGACGGTCATCTGCCGGCAGATGAGGCAGGACAGGCAGGTACGGTGGTCATTAATCATCTGCACCACTGGGTAAAACGGCGTATTTTGGAGGGTGGATGTCCGGAAGAGGAAATTCTGTCATTTGCAGAGAAGTTCAGTGACTGCATTATGATCAGCGATGAGATCGGAAACGGAATCGTGCCGGTCGATCCCACGGAGAGGGAATACAGAGAGCGTATGGGAAGGATTCTTATACGGCTTGCGGACATGGCGGAAGGGGTAGAACGGGTTATATGCGGAATCGGACAGACCATCAAGTGACATTGGTGTTTATACGGCATGGGGCGACAAAGG
>JAAUZY010000016.1 GCA_014804355.1 Lachnospiraceae bacterium | reverse complement strand
GAAAGCGGCTGTGTCACATCGCCGATACCCAGCCTGATGATCTTCTTGTCCGGATTAGCCTCCGTATATGCATTTACCTTTTTCGCAATCGTAGAAAAAAGATAGCTGCCGGGTAATTTCAAATAATTGTCATTAACTTTAACCATTGTTTTCATTCCTTTCAAAGTAAGTTCTTCGTAACTGTTCAGTACTGAATAGTTACTTCTTCCATGATCTATCATAGTCTGATTTTAGCACCATAGCATTTTATCTGTAAATATGATTATTTCGATATCAATAATTCTTNTTACAAATTAATTTAAGACCATTCTCCTTCAAAAACGGTTACGGCAGGACCGGTCATGTAGACCAGATNNGCNTCCCTGTCCCATGTNATNTCNATTTCNCCACCTAATAGTTTAACAGTAACCGTGTCATCCGTCAAACCATTTAAGACNCACGCNACCACTGTGGCACAGCATCCTGTGCCGCANGCAAGNGTCTCNCCCGTNCCNCGCTCCCAGACACGCATCTGCACNGTCTTTCTGTCCAGCACTTTNACAAATTCNGTATTGATNCGNTTCGGAAATCTCTCGTGGTTCTCGAAATGCGGACCGATCTTCTCAATCTGCAGATTCGTCACGTCGTCCATAAAAACCACCGCGTGAGGATTTCCCATTGACACACATGTCATTTTATACTCTTTACCTTGTACTGTGATCGGCTCGTCAATCACGCTTTCTTTTTCAATTTCATCGACATTGTTTTCTTTCTCCCGCACTGTGTCAGACTCATNATCGAAACCTGTATCATTCTTCCCACCGCTCACGATCACNGGTATCTGCCCCGCCTGCAGTTCCGGTGCTCCCATATTAACTCTGACNGAATCNACTTTTCCTTCTTTTANGAAAAGNTGTAAATATTTTATCTTTCCGCAGCTTATGACGCTTATGTCAGTTTTATCTGTCATACCTTTATCATACACATATTTTGCCACGCAACGGATACCGTTTCCGCACATCTCCGCCCGGCTCCCGTCAGCATTGTACATCTCCATCTCGAAATCTGCCTCATCGGAAGGATTAATAAAGATTGCCCCATCACCGCCGATTCCANANTGTCTGTCGCTGANACGCTGTACCAGCTCCGGCTTTTCCTCCTGCGAAATCTTCTCCGTAAAACCATTAACGTAAATATAATCGTTACCACANCCGTGCATTTTCGTAAATTTCATGATGTCCCTCCTNTTANACTGCTTNTTCCTGTAGAAGTNAAGTGATATCCATTGTTTTTTTACTACATTATGGTAATCATACCACACTTTTGCAACAAATAAAGCACATTANTTGCATATTACTATGCAAAATNTGCTTTTTATCCTCGCATCATCGCCAATACCATCTGCGCCGTCTCCACCATATTCGTGCCGCTGTCCATGCTGCACTTCTGGATATANCGATGAGCCTCCTCTTCTGTCATATGATTTCGTTCCATCAAAAGTTCCTTTGCTTCCTTAATAAAAGCTGTTTCCTCTGAATTACGCTCTTTGGGNTTCGACTTCGCCCTGCGTCTCCTGCGCATNATCGTCTGGCTCATCATATCCACCGTATTGATNAGATCNTGAACCTTNAGCGGCATTGCAAGACACATGATATCNCCGCGCCGGTACTCGTTCAGCACCGCCTGNGANGCCATCAGAAGCATATCAAAACCCGCCGGAAGGCAGTCGTGTAANTCAGTATATATCATGTCTGTCATCTTGTAACCACATATGACAATGCCGTCACTTAAATCGCGTAACTGGCTGAGTGCCTGTGCTCCCGTCGAGCAGACTGCCGTTACCTGGAAACCGTTCTTCACAAGCACGCCGCGAATACCCTTNGCNTCCTCTATTTTCGGCAAAACCACGATAATATTGATCACACGCTCACCTCCCGTCCNGTATTTTATGTCATAGCCTTATGTCATATCGCTAAAAGATGCNCCAATAATANCTGCATTGGCAGATTGCACAAAATGTTCTCGAAGCTGTCATTGCGCAGGAATATGAGATTTTCTTAATATTCCGTAGCACGACACAAGAGAACATTTTGTACAATCTGCCCCACAGCCTAAATGCAGCACCATTTATCACCCAATTCCATCACACATTATTCAAATACTCATTAACCTCCCATTCAGTCACCTGCATACGATAGCGGAACCACTCTTTTTTCTTTGCCTTAATGTATTTGTGATAAACGTGCTCCCCTAACACATCNCTGATAAAGCCGTCCGCCTCCATACAGTAGATCGCCTCNATCAACGTACCCGGTATTTCCTCTATTCCGCCTTTTTCCTTTTCCTCCTCAGTCATACGGAAAATATTGCAATCCACACTAGCCGGCGGCGTGATCTGATTNACAATACCGTCTAAACCCGCACGCAGACATACAGCCAATGCAAGATAAGGATTAGCTGAGGGATCCGGGCAGCGCAGTTCGATCCTCGTTCCCTCTCCTCTGGNAGCCGGAATACGGATCAATGGACTTCTGTTTGTAGCACTCCATGCGATGTAAACCGGCGCTTCGTAGCCCGGCACCAGTCTCTTGTAGGAATTGACGAGGGGATTCGTGATNGCAGTCANNCCTTTCATATGCTTCATAATCCCGCCGATAAAGTAATACGCCGTCTGACTAAGTCCCAACGGGTCATTCCCATCAGCAAAAATATTTTTTCCATCCTTGGACAAAGACATATTGATGTGCATCCCCGAACCATTCACACCAAACTTCGGTTTCGGCATGAAAGTGGCGTGAAGTCCGTGTCTGCGGGCGATCGTCTTAACCGCCAGCTTAAAAGTCATAATGTTATCCGCCGTGGCAAGCGCCTCGTCATAACGGAAATCGATCTCATGCTGCGCCGGCGCCACTTCGTGGTGGGATGCCTCAATGACAAAACCCATGTCCTCTAAAGTAAGCACCATATCCCGTCTGGCATTTTCACCGAAATCCATCGGTCCCAAATCAAAATATCCCGCCTTCTCATGAGTAATCGTCGTGGGCATCGCATTTTCATCCGTATTAAATAAGAAAAATTCGCACTCCGGTCCTACCTCAAACGTATACCCAAGTTTCTCCGCCTCCTTGATCGCACGTTTTAAAATACAACGCGGGTCTCCCTCAAAAGGCTCCCCATTGGGACGATACACATCACAGATCATCCTTGCCACTTTACCCTGCTGGGGTCTCCACGGAAAAATCTCAAAAGTACTCAAATCCGGATACAGATACATGTCGGATTCCTCGATCCGTGCAAATCCCTCAATGGAAGAACCATCGAACATGCACTCATTATTAAGCGCCTTTTCAAGCTGACTGGCGGTAATCGCCATATTTTTCAGATTTCCGAAGATATCCGTAAACTGCAGTCTTATAAACTCCACATCCTCATCAGCGACCAATTGTATGATATCTTCCTTCGTGTAATTCTTTCTCATAGCTGCCTCCTTTTTTCTAATCTTTTATAAGTTATCGTTCTTGATTTTCATAAATGTAATTTCCTATAAAACACATAAGGGCATTCTTATTCTGTAATAAGAACGCCCTTGTTCCATGTCATGATATCAGTTGTGGAGTAAGTTTGTCAAGTTAGGGATTCGCACCTCAAACATAACACTCTGCAGTACCCGACAACATTTTAAAATTATTACTGCGTTTTCAATTTCTCAATTTCGGCATGAAGCTGCTGAATCTGTGTGTCTTTTTCCAAGATAGATTTTTCATAGTTTGCAATAGATTGATCACGGTCTGAAATCGCTTTTTGATAACTTTCAATAGACCTGTCACGGTTCGAAAGCACCTTTTCATAGCTTGCAATAGACCTGTCACGGTCCGAAAGCACTTTTTTATAGCTTGCAATAGACCTGTCGCGGTCCGAAAGCACCTTTTCATAGCTTGCAATAGACCTGTCGCGGTCTGAAAGCACTTTTTCATAACTTGCAATAGACCTGTCGCGGTCCGAAATCGCTTTTTGATAACTTGCAATAGAAAGATCGCGGTCTGCAACTGCTCTCTCATAGTTCCGCAAATCCTGATAATACTCCTCCCTGTCACGGCACATCTTGCGAATCTGCTCTTCGGTGTTGTATACAAAAATTGATTTAGACGCTTCTCTCATATTCTCATCCTTCGCCGCCAACATATTAACCTCCTCCCAAGTAGTGGCTTTAAGGAGCTTCGCCCAGCCATCAATGTGATATACCTTATCCTCCTCCGTTGCCAAATCTATCCGAGTTAAGTCTACCACATTCAGGGTAATATTGTCACTATATTTTTGATAATTTTTAACGTTTATCAGTTTATACGATGCATAAAATTCGGGCCGGCTCCGAAACAGTGTATAATCTAAAAATCCGATATGTATTACAGAGTTTGCTTCATCGTAATCCTGCCCATGATTAAGACTGTCATAAGAGCGGCACAAGTACACCACCGAGCGATTTTGCCAGTTTAACTGGTTTGCCACCTGCATTTCAAGGTTGATCATCGTCCGGTTATTCAGTAAAACATTGATATCCAGCCGAACCTCCTTGCTTTCCACGCTCTCGCCCAGAATAATCGGATTTGTGATTTCAACCGAAAACACTTCCTTTTCGGTTAAATGGAGTAACGAACAGATTAACCCGCGAAGCGCTTTGTTGTTAGACTGTAAGACTGCACGGAACATGTAATCGTTGGTCATACCATAAGGAATTTTACCGTGAGCATTTTGCAGAGCCATGTCAATCACAGATCTGTCGGATTGACTCATACCACTTTGAAAATTGGTTTGCTTATCGTTGTTTTGATTCAGATTCATAGATGTGCTTTCCTTTCGTAAGAAATACTGACGGAGTGCTGCTCCGAAGATAGTGTGGAATCTATAGATTTGTAATTGATTCCGAATTTATTAGAATATAAGATATGTATACCAGAGAAACATAGAGAACTCAACTGCCTTGTACAATCCCGCCTATAGAAAATTAGAAAAACGTTATATCGTTAATCAATCTTTTTCATCAAAATATAGTATGCAGCGGCGTTTATATTACAAATACACTACCACCTATTGTATTGTGCAAATTTCTCGCAGTCGGTTGAATCCGGTTTATAAATGTGTTATGGTCAAAAACAGAACTGTAGATAACGGAGGATCATTACCGATGAAAATATTATTATTTTGTGCAAAAGGGTTTGAGACAATGGAATTCAGCGTTTTTGTGGATGTAATGGGATGGGCCCGGAACGACTACCACTACCCTGTGGAAGTCGAAACATGCGGATTCACGAAAACCGTTCTCAGCGCATTCCATATTCCGATCATCACGGACCGGACGATCGATGAAATATCTGTTGATGATTACGATGCCCTGGCGATTCCGGGAGGTTTTGAAGAATTCGGTTTTTATGAAGACGCCTATCACCCTGCTCTGTCAAAGTTGATCCAGAAATTCGACCGCGCCGGCAAACCCATCGCTTCTGTATGTGTCGCTGCGCTTGCTTTAGGAAAAAGCGGGATTCTCAAAGACCGAAAAGCAACGACTTACCATCTTAACAACGCCCGCCGCCAAAAGCAGCTCGCGGAATTTGGTGCTCATGTGGTAAACGAGCGAATTGTGACAGACAATAATGTAATCACCTCTTACTGTCCCGAGACGGCACCGGATGTTGCATTCGCACTTCTCGGAAAATTATGCGGTGAAGAAGCGATGAAAATTGTGAAGGATTCTATGGGATTTTAGATTTTTCTCTTTACTCTTAAAAACAAATTACTCTAATGCGGAGGATTAGCATGCAAAAAATCATGATTATCGAGGACGATAAGGCTGTGCGGGAGGAGCTGTCTCTCCTACTGGAAAATGAAGGCTACCATCCCATTCCGGTCACCACTTTTCACGATATCACACAGCAGGCGGTCAGGGAAATGCCCGACCTGATCCTATTGGACTTAGGACTGCCCGAACAGGACGGACTGTCTCTGTGCGCCGAACTGCGCCGAAGCAGCGATACCCCTATCATCTTCGTCACCAGTCACGATTCTACAGCGGACGAACTGGCGGCACTCAGTATGGGCGGCGACGATTATATCACCAAACCCTACAATATTCCGCTGCTCTTAACACGAATCAAAGTCGTACTGCGCCGAAGCAGCCCGAAAACCACCGCCGATTCTCCGGAATATAACGGACTGAAGCTGAATCCGGCCAAGGGTACTGCAACGGCCAATGGGCGTACGGCCGAGTTGACACGCAATGAGATCCAGATTCTGGCACACTTAATGACACATGCCGGGGAAATTATTTCCCGCGCAGATCTGATTGAGGCTTTGTGGGATAATAAAATTTATATCGACGACAACACCCTCAGCGTCAACATTACCCGACTTCGCTGCAAACTGGATGAACTTGGACTGCCTGATTACATCAAGACACGCAGGGGGTTAGGGTATCAAATATAGCACTTGCACCCTCACTGCATCCCTGCACAGAGGCGTGGGCGCAAAATCAAAATTTTAAAGTGCCGACGCTGATAGCGTCTTGGCTAACAAACTCGCAGACGGAGAAAGGGGCACGAATACAAATATGACATTTCAAGAATTTATATCTGACCATCTGGGAAAAATCATCTTACAAATGCTAATTATGACATCAGTGTCAGTGTTCCTTCTCACAACAGGCACACAACCAGGTGTAATTGTTCTGCTGCTTGTAATTCTGCTCCTGATTGGGATAACGGTGTATGTCATCGACTTTATCAGATGCCGTTCCCATCTGAAAGAATTGGAAAATATTATGTCCGGACTGGATCAAAAATATCTGTTCATCGAATGTATTCCACTGCCCCGGACTGCCTATGAACGTCGGCTCTTCAGCTTGATGCGCATCTCCTATAAGTCCATGCTCGGTGCAGTCTCGGATGCCCAGTCGGCTGTGCGGGAATATCGGGAATATATCGAAAGCTGGGTTCATGAAATCAAATCCCCTATCACGGCCGCCAAACTGATTTCCCATGGCCTCGAGGCGGAAGCAGGACGCCGGCTCACACAGGAACTGATACAGATTGAAGCCCATGTGGAGAGGGCTCTTTTCTATGCCAGAGCGGAAAGCCCCGAACAGGATTTCATCATTCGGGAAGTCAGCCTTGAGGAAATCGTGTCGAAGACCATCGAAACCTACCGCACGCTGCTAATGCAAAGCAATATGCGCATTGAAACCGATAATCTGAATCATCAAATCTACACGGACAGTAAATGGGCTTGTTTCATCCTCGGTCAACTCCTTCAAAACGCTGTTCGCTACAAAAAATCGAGTTCCGCGGAGTTGCGGGATTCGCTGCACGAACCCGAGGTTTGTCAGGAAGCTCCCCATGCCACCAGAAATGACGCGTGTGTCATAAGCATATCCGCCAAGTCTGACGCACGTTTTCTTGTACTGACCGTCTCTGACAACGGTATCGGTATTCCTCCTCATGAACTGCCGAGAGTATTCGACCGCGGCTTTACAGGCAGCAACGGCCGTGCCAGAGGCGGCAGTACGGGAATGGGGTTGTACCTGTGCCGCAAACTATCCGATGTTCTGAACATTGATCTGCAGATTACCTCTGTCTGGCAGGAAGGGACTCAGGTGACGCTCTCCTTTCCCATTAAGGCAAATCTTACGAAAATGTAAGGGAAATCAATGTTAATTCGATACAAGCGGTTATGGCTGCAAAGGTATAATGGCCGTATGATTCTAAACAGAAAGCTGATGGGCTGCGGGTGACTTTTGCTGTATGATTGAGGGAGCAGTAAAGGGAGGATAGGTTGTGAGGGCAGATTATGCAGATGGTTCTCACGTGGCGGGCTCCGTCATATGGATTTTCTAAATATTCCGGAAAAATTGAGGATGTGGACGAAACCGCCCTCTATTCGCCATCCGGGCTCATTACGGGCTTTTCGGGACATCCGTGTCCCGAAATTTCTGGGTATCGAACGGAATATTAAGAAAATCTCATATTCCTGCGCATGCCACGTGAGAACCATCTGCATAATCTGCCCGCTATCATTTATTGACGCAGCTTTAGGATTCGAATGTTTTGAATTAATAGAATATACAGGAGGTATCTATGCTGCAAGTTAGGAATATCGAAAAATATTACGGGAGTAAAAATCATGTCACGAAGGCGTTAGATCGTATTAGTTTCAACGTGACGGAGGGTGAGTTTATTGCGATTATGGGAGCGTCCGGAAGTGGTAAGACTACCCTGCTCAACTGTATCTCCACCATCGACACGGTAAGTGCCGGCAATATCCTTTTAAACGGAACTGACATCTCGGAACTTGGCGAGAGCGAACTTGCCCGCTTCCGCAGGGAACGTCTGGGATTTGTTTTTCAGGATTTTAATTTGTTGGATACCCTGACTATCGAGGAAAATATCGGTCTTGCCCTCACGCTGAATCACTCAGATTCCCATACCGTACAGAATAAAGTGCAGGAAGTATCCGAAAAACTCGGCATTACAGACATTCTGGGAAAGTTCCCTTATCAGGTATCAGGCGGTCAGAAGCAGCGTGCGGCGTGCGCCAGAGCAATGGTCGCCGGACAATCCCTGCTGCTCGCTGACGAGCCTACCGGCGCTTTAGATTCCACAGCGTCTAAAAACTTACTGGAGATCATGACACGGATGAACCATGAAATGGGCGCCACAATTCTTATGGTCACCCATGATGCATACAGCGCAAGTTACGCGTCGCGGGTACTTTTTCTCAAGGACGGGAAGATTTTCAACGAGCTGCTTCGGGGTGAACGGAACAGGTCGGTGTTCTATCGCGAGATCCTGAATGTCCTCGCTCTGTTGGGAGGTGATATCAGTGACGTTATCTAAATTATCCCTAAGAAACGCTAAGCGACAGGCGAAAGATTACCTTGTCTATTTCGTCACCGTTGTCATGGCGGCGGCTTTGATCTATGCCTTTAACGGCCTTATTTTTTCCAAGGAAGTTCTGGAACTGGCTGTCCACCTGTCCAGTCTGCCGGCAGCTATTGTCTTCGCAAGCATTGTCGTTGTGTGCATCATCGGGTGGCTGGTTCACTACACCACCGGATTTATGCTTACAAAGCGAAGCCGCGAACTGGGAACCTACATCCTGATCGGCCTTGAATCGAGGCAGGTGACCCGCCTTTTTCTGATGGAAAATCTGATCATCGGCGGCGCTGCCCTCGTGCTCGGGACTCTTCTAGGCAACCTTCTGTTTCAGGTATTGCGCGCCATCCTGCTGGCATTATTCGGCATGCCCTATCACTTCGGGTTTTCCCTTTCGATGCAGGCACTGGGACTGACACTCTTATACTTTGCGCTGATTTACCTTTTCGCCCAGATCAAAAGCCGGAAGCGCATCCGCTCCATGAAGATTTATGACCTTATCTATTATGAAAAAATAAACGAGGAAGAAATCATTCAGAAAAGTAGCAGACGCCGGAAAACTTTTGTGATCTCTATCGTGTTTGGTATAATCGGCACATCACTGATCATGATTGGTCAGGCACCTCCCTCGTTCATCGGAGCAGCCTGTATCATTGTATTCCTCTATGGTTTTTTTATCAGCTTTTCCTCCGGCGTTCCGGCGTACTTTGAAAGCCGTCCGGCAAAAAAATATAACAGGCAGACGTTACTTGTCTTCCGGACACTCTCGGCAAAACTTGCAACCATGGGCGTCGTCATGGCGACAATCTCCCTATTATTCACTGCCGTGCTGATCAGCCAGGGATTGGGATTGGTCTTTAGCAGCATCTTCCATAATCGCGAAGCACAGAGCTGCAGTTTTGATCTTTACATTTCAAGTTATGACATCAATGTCAACTTGAGTGAATGCTTGGACTTTATCCATACGAATATTCCGGTTACTTGTGAACTGCAGTATCCGGTTTACCTGACAGAAGATTCTCCGATCACGGATTATCTTGAATCCAATGCCCGCTATTACCGGTCTTACGCGAAAGACACTATGATGAAATACAGCGACTATGCCGCCCTCAGGGCAATGCTCGGTTATCCGGAAGTATCCTTAGAGCCCGGAAAATATCTGCTTCATTGCGCACCGTATATAAAGGGATTACTAGAAGATTATGACAGAAATGTCATATTGAATGGAGAGGATCTGGCACAGGATAATATTTATACGGAAAATTTCAATCAACGCCTGTACCTAAGTGGCAATGGTTTTGAATTCCTTTTAGTCGTTCCCGATGAGTTACTGGAAAAATGTACCGTAGGCAGCATTAACTATGCCGCAATGACGACTGTGCCTGTAAGAGAAACACAGCTCATTTCTCTGAGTAACCAGCTTAGCCGAAGCACAGAACCGTTATCGGAAGATTTTATAGTCATTTACTCAAAGGCTCAAGCTGAGGCAGATGCTGCCTTCGGCATAACAATTTTCGTCCTTCCCTTGTATTACCTTGCTCTGATCCTGACCATGACCACTGTCACGATCCTCACCATACATCAGCTCAGTGAGATAAACCGTTACCGGCAGCAGTTTGATTTACTTCGCAAACTCGGCATGGAAAAACGTGAGATGGCCGGGACGCTCCGGACGCAGTTTGCCATTTATTACGCCATGCCCGCCATACCGCCGCTTTTTATTACGATTCCCTTTATCCTGCATATGGGAACGGAAGTGGACCCGGGCATTCTGATAGGCACCAGCCACCCGATCGTAATTCTCGGGATTACTTTAGGACTGTTTTTCCTGATCTATGCGATCTATATTCTGCTGGCGTATAGCAGTTTGAAGCGCAATGTACTGCCTTATGCATAAACCCGTACTCCCCAACATAAACTGTTAAAAAAGAATTTCTATGGGGATATTGTATGAGTTCCAAAACCAAAATCGTTGTGCTTCATGTAAAAGAGTTAATATATACCGGAATCTTTGCTGTTCTCGGTATCTTATTCATTGTACTGCTCATTATCATGTTCCTGCCGAAAGAGGAAAAAAGAGCGACAATGTCTACCGTGACACAGACCACCTCCAACACCTACATACCCGGTGTATACACGACCTCTCTGATTCTGAATGACAACATCGTAGAAATTGAGGTGACCGTAGACGAAAAGAATATTAATTCCATACGGCTCATCAATCTGGATGAGGCTGTGACTACCATGTACCCTCTGATTCAGCCATCTTTCGAGGATCTTGCCAATCAGATCATCGTGAACCAGAGTCTTGACGGCATCACCTACCCGGACGACAGCAAGTACACCTCCATGATCCTGTTAGATGCCATTACGGCTTCTCTGGAAAAGGCGTTGGAGAATGAAGGGGACGGAGAATAATGCCTTACAGTTCCTCCACCTGCTTCAACCAGATATCAGCACAGGCATCGGACGGCATGCGTAAATCTCCGCGGGGAGATACCGCCACACTTCCCACCTTGGGGCCGTCCGGCAGACAGGAACGTTTAAACTGCTGCGAAAAAAATCTCTTGTAAAAGGTTTTGAGCCACTTCAATATGACACTCTTGTCATATATGTTCTTGAAGGATTGACAGGCGATCCGGTATATTTTAGCCGGCTCAAAACCGCAGCGCAGCATATAATATAGGAAAAAGTCGTGAAGTTCATACGGTCCCACCAGATCCTCGGTCTTCTGTGAGATCACGCCGTCCACCGGCGGCAGAAGTTCCGGGCTGACAGGCGTGTCAAGTACGTCCAGAAGAATCGCCTGCAATTCTTCATTGCCGCAGGTATCCGCATAATACCGTACCAGATGGCGCACTAACGTCTTCGGCACACCGGCATTTACCCCGTACATGGACATGTGATCGCCGTTGTAAGTCGCCCAGCCAAGCGCAAGTTCCGACATATCACCAGTTCCGATAACCATACCATTCGTGCGGTTGGCAATATCCATCAGAATCTGCGTGCGCTCTCTGGCCTGTCCGTTTTCATAAGTCACATCATGATTGTCTATATCCTGTCCGATATCCCTGAAATGCACGGTTACTGCCTCTTTGATATCAACTTCTTCTAAAACCGCTCTGAGAGTCCGCGCCAGCTTACATGCATTATCATAAGTCCTGTCCGTGGTGCCGAAACAGGGCATCGTCACCGCCGTGATCTGCTCTCTCTTAAGCCCCAGCATGTCAAAAGCACGCACCGTCACCAGAAGCGCCAGCGTAGAATCCAGTCCTCCGGAGACCCCAATCACCGCCGACTGACACCCCGTATGTTCATAACGTTTCTTAAGTCCGTAAGACTGAATCGAAAGGATCTCTTCACATCGTTTGTCACGTTCGTTCTGATTTGCAGGCACGAAAGGCTGCGCGCCGAATGTACGCACAAGCGCAGTCTCTTCCTCTTCCATATGAACCGGCAGCACCAAATATTGCTCCCTTCTCTCGGGCACATAAGTGGACATCCTCCGTCTCTCATGCCGCAGTCTGTGAATGTCGATATCCGCATAAATATTTTCCGGTGTAAACCGTTTCGCCTGTGCCAGAATCGTCCCGTTCTCCGCAATCATATTGTGTCCGCCGAATACCAAATCCTGCGTGGATTCCCCTTCTCCCGCGGAAGAATAGATATAACCTGCTATCTGCTTGGCACTGGAAGATTTCACCAGCATTTCTCTATATTCGTCTTTGCCGACCGTCTCATTGGATGCCGACAGATTCACCAGCACGGTAGCGCCCGCCAGCGCGTGCAGCGTGCCCGGCGAAAGCGGCGCCCAGATATCCTCGCAGATCTCACACCCCACTGTCAATCCGCTAATGGCATCAACCTCGAATAAGATATTCGTCCCGAAGGGTACTTCTTCCCCTTCATAAAGATAAGTCTCCGGCATCTCATTACCTGCCGCAAAATGCCTCGTCTCATAAAACTCTGCATAGGACGGAATATGTTTCTTGGGAATAAACGCAAGCACCTCGCCGTTTTGCAATACTGCTGCCACATTGTAGAGCATACTGTCTTTTTCCAACGGAAGTCCCACAAACACCAGCGCATCGCTGCCCTCTGTGGCCTCCGCTGCTATATTCAGAGCCTCTTTTGCCTGCGTAAGCAATAACTCCTGCAAAAAGAGATCGCCGCAGGTATAGCCCGTAAGACACAGTTCCGGAAAAACAATGATTTTCGCGCCGTTCGTACAGGCTTCCTCGATTCCTTTACATACTTCCTTCGCATTATATTCCGGATCAGCTACCCTGATCTTGGGAGTCATGGCCGCTGCCTTGATAAAACCGTGTTTCATATGGGTTCCGCCTTTCTGTCAATAAGGATATTATATACTGCCAGTTTATCTGTTACACGCATGAAAACATATATACAAATATATTATAAACAAAGTTACCTATCATATTCCCGATACAACTGCTCACGATATTCCTGATCGGACAAAACACGTTTCACTTCATCGTCCTTTCCGCTATCTATAAGGCTTTTGAGTAGTTGCGCAAGGTCATCACGTCCTTCTTTATGTCCCTCTTGATGTCCTTCCCGAAATCCTTCCTGCCGCCCTATTTCACGCCATTCCTCCCGTTCACTCTTCATATGCTTCTCTTCATCATACTCAAAGATACTCATTGCTATCGCCTCCGCACGATTCCTAGATAAAAAGTCCGAAAGTATTCCGTTCCCGATACAATAGTCTACTGCCTTCTCAACAGCTTCCTTAAAAAGCATTTCTTTTGCAAATGTCCTGACCTTTTCCACATACTGTGCATATTCTTTCAGCAGCCGGCATGCATCCAATAATTTCTGATTGTGCCCTAAGTTGATATTATAGACAACTACAGTCAATTCCAATGCCAACTGTTCCTGCTTCTTTTCAAATGCATCCGAAAGACGCAGAACTTGCTGTTCAGGCTGAAAATCTGTTCCGTTATAGAATACCACAAATTTGGGCGTTGGAATCTTAACAATCATTTTACTGTACAAATTTTCATCCCTAATCCTGCCCTGCAGCACTCTGGTCACGTAAAGTAAATCCCTCAGGGGCATGTTGGGATTGAGCGTGGACTGGTGCTCATAGAGTAGCAGTTCAAAATCGAACACAAAGGAAATGTCATTTTTGTAATTCATATAGATGGCGTTTTCCAATGTGCTGATCTCCAAACCGTCCACATCTGTATAAATGGTTCCGTTCAGCGCATTGTACAGACTTAACAGATTTTCTCTCTCTTTAAATAGCATACGGAATACGGTGTCTTTGTAGTTACGTTGTACATTTGTTTCGTTCATCTAATGTCCTCCTTGATGTTTGGCTGACCATTTCCCGAACCATATGTGAAAAATGGCTGTCCGTCACAGGAGAACCGCTCCAGAGCCTCCTGCTTTTGTAAATGTTAGTTGGGTTTAAAGCATGGATTTTCTGAAACCTAGAATATAGTTAGAAATTATCGATCTGTTTGATAGAAAATATGCTTTTTATTACTATAGCATACACTTGACGGAATTGTAAATATATTTTTTCTGATAATCATGAATTTTATCATTTCGTGTTACTTTTCATACCCACGCCACAGCCTAAGCTCAGGTTGGCCGATGTGTGAAAAGTAACCATTTCGTTATACTCCTCTACCGATACAAAACATAATCCTGCATCTCTTTCATAAACCCGGCCTTCCCCAAAGCCTCCGCCACCGTATCATCATACTCCTTCACAACGACCCGTTTCACTGCTGGAAAAATACTGCCCCGCTTAAATTCTTCCGCAAAAAGTCTGAAACATTCCTCCAGCGTTTTTTCCGGCAGATCTGTCTCCAATATCCGCAACACTTTTCCCTGTCTCTCCATCACCGCAACGGGTTTACCGCTCAGGCATGCAACCGCAGTTCCCGGCACATTAATAAAATTTTTACCTTCCTGATGGGGTAGTATCTTTCCCCAGCACTGCGCCGGATCGACTGCACTTACCCAGACAAGCTTTTTCTCCGGATTATTAAGCTGCTGAATCACACCCTCGTAATCTTTTCCGCGGATAAACTGTGCGCCTGATAAATCTTTCACAAAATATCCTCTTCGCGCCTGACCGGTATACTCCCAAATACGCAGCACTGATAAAGCTTCCTGCCATGACAGACCGCAGACAGAAGCGGTCTCCTTACACAGAATCGGACTATAGTCAAAACAAGCGTCCAGCTTCTCTTCAATGGTTTTCTCCCGAATGGGTCTCACGATATCCCATCTCCCTGCACTTAATGCCTTGACCCGCGTATTTACCCGCTGCCTTGCGGTGGCTTTTTTGGTCTTTTCCTGATCCAGCCATTGCCGTATAGGAAGATAACTGTCCGCATAGACCAGCCCTTTTTCCATAAGAGATAATAGCGTATCATGGGGCGATTCGCCGGGAAGCAGACCATTCAGGGACTGCATGAAACAGGCACCGCGCTTTATGATTGCATCATAAATAATTCTCTCTTTCTCCGTCTTACTGCCCACACTTCCGCTTATGTCCGCATCCCAGTCAATATCCGCCTGATAATCAAACCGCAGTCCGCCCTTTTCTTCCATATGCCAGAACAATTCTCCCTGCGCAAGAAAAGCGTCTAACATGGACTCCCTGTAATTTCTCACCCGTCTCGGCAATACGATCTTTTCCCAATAGACTGCCGGAAGTGTCATACCGGCATATTGCCGCAGCGTATTGCGCAGACATTCCTCCGCCGGCGCACCCGACTCTGTCCGGAAAAGCATAAGCGCCGCATAATTCTCACCCGGACAGGTCTGTATCTCTTCCCATCTGTTTTTCAGTGTCCGCACTCTGGCACGGCTGTATAATTTGGCATGATAATATCTGCCGTCCTGTCTGACCGCATCTTGCCGGCGGCACAATTCTTCTAAAATATCCTCCGCCATGCCCATAGACCATCCGTAGCGTGCCGCCGTCTGTGCCGTATCTGCGCCACCCCTATAGCGAAGCATACGCCTTACGATATGAAGCCGCTCTTCATGCCCGGCTGCCGTTTCCTCTTCCCCCAGCGCCACAGCATACTCTTTCTCCTGCTCCGCCGCGATCCACAATCCCTGCTCCAGATACAGGACTCTGCCTTCCTGCGCCAGACTTTCCAGCCACTCCACCGGAATATCCAATTCTCCCGCCGCCAGATCACCCTCTGTCATCAGCAGAGAATGCAGTTGTCTCTCATCCTGCGGAAGTCTGCTTCGCTCCTGCACCTCCATCAGTTCCTGACTGCCCGGCTGTATCAGGTGCTTTTCTTTCTTTAAAGCCTCTTCCACCGCTCCGTGGATGCCGCGCGGTGTAGGCGCATAGTCATACATGACCGCCGCTTCCTGACTCCATTGCAGCGGAAGCGACATGGGTGAGGGAATATCCGTATAGATTTCCCTGACCGCAACTGCCCCACAGCGAATATCATACAAAAGCTCCTGCACGCCCTTGGCATCCCACAGCTCCTGCATACATTCCCGCCTGGTCTCCCGAATCAAAGGGTGCTCCTGCCTGCGCACTACCTGCTCCAACATTTCCGCGCTTTTAAGCCGCTGCATCCAGAGCGGCTGGCGGCCGCTTTTACGAACCCCCATCAGCAGAGCGCGCCCGCTGTTATACCGGAATGCCATATTGAAAAGAGGTGTTGCGGGCAGCATGATCTCCAACTTCCGCATACAGGAATCCGCATCGATCTGCTGCAAAAGTCCTTCCGGAAGATTCTGATTTCCATAGGAGTACAGCAGGAATCCGTCCTCCTCATCCACGCTCCCGATCTCCATTTCCATCTGCTCCCTCGCTGTCTGCGCTGCAAGAAGAGACAGCGGCGCATTGATCCGCCTGCCAAATACCGAATGCACCATCACCTGGCTGTTTCCCGCCGAATCTTTAAAATGCTCCACCAGAATCGTTTTATGATCCGGCAGGCTTCCTGTCGACTTGATCTGACGCTCCAGATAACCGGATGCCAATTTGGAGGCTGCTTCATTCAGTCCCAGCTCTCCCAATGACTCTGCCAGTTTTCCGTCCTCATAAGCTTGCTGCAGAGAATGAAAGATTCTGCCGAATGCCTCTCCCGTCCGTTTATCCCTTCCCTTAATCTCTCCGTGCCAAAAAGGAAGCCTCGCGCCTTCCGTGTGAGTCTGTGTCACCGTCACGGTATCACGACTGATATTCACAACCTTCCACGCAAAAGAGCCAAGGATAAAACGGTCGCCTTTCTGGGATTCATAGACGAACTCCTCATCCACTTCCCCCAGCTTCACACCCTCCTGCGTTTTCACGGCATAGTACCCTTTATCGGGAATCGTACCTCCTGCTGAGACCGCTAACATCCGGCTGTAACCGTCTCCCTCCACTCTTTCGTGAATTCGGTCGTACAAGATCCGCGGACGCACCGGAATATCCTTCTCATGTTCATAATCTCCTGCCAGCATGGCAAGCACTGATTGCACGTCTTCTTTGGTGATATTGCGGAAAGACCATGCTCTGGGCAGAATCTCCATCACCTCTGAAATCTCATAACTTCTGAAAGCGGCCATGGAAACCAAATGCTGTGCCAGCACATCCAGACACTCCGTTGGCGGCTTCACATGTTCTACGCCGCCCTGCCTCGCAAGCTGCGCCGTCATCCCGCAGGACACGCATTCCGCCGCTGTCCTGGGAAAAAGATACATTACGCTGACGCGTTCCGGATTATGTCCTGCCCGCCCCAGTCGCTGCATCGTTCCCGAAATCGTGCGGGGACACCCGACCTGAAGTACCTGATCGATCTCACCCACGTCGATTCCCAATTCCATGGAGGATGTGGCGCACAACAGTCTGAGCGTACCGTCCCGCAGATTTAGCTCCGTCTCCATCCTCTGTTCTTTTGACAGACTTCCGTGGTGTACTCTGGCAAATCCTTCTCCGCCTAATTGGTTTACATAATACGCTAATTTTTCCGCATACCGCCGCCCTTCCACAAAAGCGATGACGCTGCGGCTGTTCTGACAATATTGATACACCAGCTTTCCCAGTTCTTCCCACACCGGGTCCTTTCTCGGACCTTTCGTAGTATCCGCATAGGGGCTTAGGATATCCAGCCGCACCTGTTTCGCCATGGCAGGCGCGGCAATGCCAACCTCCTCCGGTGCCAGATACTCCGCCGCCATCTCTAACGGTTCAATGGTGGCGGACAGACCGATGCGCTGCAGCGGCTGACCGCATAAATAATCAAGCCGCGCCAGAGACAACATCAGATGTGCGCCTCTTTTGGTATCAATTAAGGCGTGAAGTTCATCTATGATCACTGCCTTTGCCGTTGCCAGAATGTTCTGTCCCGTCTTGCTTGTAAGCATTAAATACAGGGATTCCGGCGTAATAATCAGAATATGGGGCGGTCTTCTGACCATCTGCTGACGTTCTCTCTGCGTAGTGTCCCCGGTTCGGATTCCGACCGAAATAAGTTCTTCCGCGCCGATTCCGTTTAACGGCCGCCTTAAGTTCTCGCGGATATCCGCCGCCAGGGACTTCAGCGGAGATACATAGATCAGCTGCAGTTCCTGCTGTAACGTTCCCGCCTGTGCCTGCCGCTTCATCCGGTCCAGAAAGATTAGAAAAGCCGAGAGGGTTTTACCCGTTCCGGTAGGCGCGGATATGAGCGCATGTTTTCCCTCTGCAATAATTGGCCATGCCTCACACTGCACAGGAGTAGGCTCTCCCAGCGTATGCCCAAACCACTCCGCGGTTTCTCTGTCAAAAAGCTCAAGCACATTTTCCTTCCACATGTTCTCCCCTCATATCATTCCAGATTAAAATGCCATAAGGCGCACTAATAAACCCTAATTGGCAGATTACACAAAATGTTTTCTCATGGCTTGCGCAGGAACATGAGATTTTCTTAATGTTCCGCAAATGCCCAGCAATTTCATGGGGACCTGCTTATTACCCTAACGGGTAAAAAGCTGATGTCCCGAAAAGCCCGAAATGCGCACGGACGCGCATAGAGGGCGGTTGCGTCCGCCTCTAACACTCTTCCCGGAACATTTAGAAAATCCATTTTCCGGAGCCGACACGAAAGAACATTTTGTGTAATCTGCCCTCACAGCCCATGTAATCCCATTTTGGCATTCTATTCATCCTCGTATTTTCTTAAGTTCCTCCACCGTAAACACATAATTCATATTGCAGAAATGACAGTTCAGTTCCACATCTTTTCCCTCATCAATGAGTTCCTGCAGTTCTTTCTTTCCCAGACTGATCAACACCTTCTCTACCCGCTTCTTATTGCAGTTACAATAAAACTGTACCGGAAGCGTGTCCGTGATCTCCACGCCCAGATCGCCCAGCACGATCTCCAGAATCTGCTCCGGCGTGTTGCCCTCCTCCAGCATCCTAGTCACGGGCGGAAGCGCTGACAGTTTCTGCTCCAGCTTCCCGATCACTTCCTCGTCGGTAAAAGGCATAAGCTGTATGATAAATCCGCCCGCCTGCTTTACCGTATTATTTTTCTCCATCAGAACGCCCAGCGCCACGCTGGAAGGAATCTGCTCGGAAGCGGCAAAATAATACGTCAGGTCATCCCCGATCTCTCCCGTCTTCAACTCAATCGTCGAAGAATAGGGCTCTTTCAGCCCCATATCCTTAATGACCGTGAGCACTCCTAAGCCGATCACTCCGCCCACGTCCAGCTTTCCCACACTGTTCGGCGGCATCATCGCCTGCGGGTTGTCCGCATATCCTTTTACATTTCCCTGTGAATCCGCCGTCACCGTCAGTCCGTGCACGGGACCTGCACCGTTTATCTGAAGCGTCAGCATGTCCTTCTCGCCTTTTAACATGCTGCCCATCATCACGCCGCCTGTCAGTAACCGTCCCAATGCCGCCGTCACCACAGGGCTTAAGTCATGGGCACTTCTGGCGTGCTCCACCAATTCCCTCGATGTAATCGCGAACGCGCGTATCTGCGCATTTGCCGCCGTTGCTCTCACAATATAGTCTGCCATATTATCTTACCTTTCTATTTTCATCCGCTTATCCTAAAATCACATAGCAAATTATAACATAGTATGGGTTGACTGCGTAAATTTTTTCAACTCTACGGAGCGTGGGTTTTATTATTTCTTTATCCGGGATATTATTATACATATAAACTTCCTTGTAGGAATAACACGGAGAATAAAGATTAAGAATTTTCAATTGCGGGATTTGTGTCCATGCATTGCTTGCCACAAACTCGTAATCCATATATGGATTTGAACATGACAGAAATAAGTGAGGAAAAATATGGATCAGAAAAAATGGGCAAATTTATAGCCAAACTACGAAAAGCAAGAAATCTTACCCAGAAACAAGTTGCCGAAAAACTTGCCATTTCAGAAAAAACAGTATCAAAATGGGAATGCGGCAACAGATTGCCTGAAGTAGTATATATGGAACCACTCTGCGAAATACTCGGCATTACAATCAATGAACTCCTTGCCGGAGAATACCTGCCTGTTACGGAGTTATTGCATAAATTAGATCTGTCCAGATTGGAATTGATGAAACAACTCGAATATGAACAACTTAAATTTCGGATTTACAGGCTTTATGGGTTCGAAATCGACAGTGTGGAAATGTCAAATAACGGTGCCGGTTCGCTGGTATATTTCGTAACGGCAAATAAACAAAAATACGTAGTGAAATATGCGAGCGACAATGAGATAAACCATCCCGAACTGGAGCCTGAACTCTGCGAATATCTGCGCAAACACGGAATACCGGCAAGCCATTTTGTCAAAAATATTCAAGGAAGCACTCTATCGATTGATGAAAACGGACGAAGATTCCATATTCAGGACTTTATAGAAGGTGTTGTATATTCTTACAATGAAGCGCCGGATTTTCTGCTTGAGAAAGCTCCTGAACTTCTGGCCAAAATTCATGAAGTACTCGAAGATTTCAAAGAACTGCCGGAAGGGATCGGAGAAAATTTCTTTCGGTATCGCAGACCGGAAAATATGATAAAGTCTTTTCAGAGTTCCTTAGAAATTGCTGTCCAAAATGGCGATAATGAAAATGCAGATGAGATTCGTGATATTATGGACATTTTAAAACATTTTCCCAATTATGCGTTTGATGTATCTGCATTTACATACGGCAATACACATGGGGATTATATGATCTCCCAACTAATATGCGCTGACGATTCGATTAAAGGCATTATTGATTGGACGACCGCCTGCAGACACCCGCTTATCTGGGAAGTGGTGCGCTCCTATATATTTATGGCTCCGGAATGCGGCGATGGCAGACTTAACATTGATCATTTTGAACACTATTTGAAAATATATATGCATAAGGGCAAACTAAATACCTATGATATTGAAAATGCCGGAAGACTGTTTTTCTATTTCCTGGCCGTATGCGATTTTTACGGTCAATACTATCAGTCTCTCACAAAAAATCGTTCCATTTATCTTAAACAGGCTAAGTTATGCAAAAATATGCTTGTCTGGTTTGACAAACATATTGATGAATTGATTGCCCGGTTAAAAAAGATTGCCGCCGACGGGTTGGTTAAGCAATCCGTGTTTTAACACATTCTCTCGCCACCACATAAATCCGTTCGCTGGTATCCGTGACCGCTCCGTGCGTATCCGCATCTATCGCCTCCACAAACGCAAGCCCGGCCCGGCGCAGATAATCCTGCATCTGCTCCAGACGGTATCCACGCTGGTAGTGCGTTTCCTGAAATTTCCGGTATGTGTCCGCCTTTTCTCCTTCTTGCACGAAAATGGTCAGATCATACTCATTGATCTCTTCCTCTTCATGATAGTAATTATCCCATATAAAACTGCACTTTTCCCTGTTTTCCGCAATCGTAGTATCACCTATAACGGCCTCGTATTTATATACCGTATTGAAATCAAAGATAAACAGCCCGCCCGGATAGAGATAATTGTTCACCAACCGGAACGTCTGCACCACATCCTCTTCCTCTAACAAATAATTGACCGAGTCGCAGACACTGATCACCGCTCCCACCGTTCCGTACAACTCGAAAGATCGCATATCCTGAAGCAGATACAAGATCTCTAACCCCGCATCGTCGCGTTTGTCCATAGCAATCTGCAGCATTTCCTCTGAGTTATCAATGCCGATCATGTCATAGCCCCGCCCTGCCAGCAGCTCCGTCAGCGTTCCCGTACCGCATCCCAAGTCCAGGATCGAGTTACGCTCCTGCTGTATATTCCTGTAAAAGTCATCTTTATTTATGACACTATCGTCACATTCTCCATATATCTTCGTATTTTCTTTGCCGCAGTTCATAATGACATTTGTGTCATTTTCCATATCATCCCCATACTTGTCCAACAATTCCACCAAATACGCACACCACTCCTCATAAGGCGTATCGTCCATAAACGTATCATATACCTGCGCAAATCCCGTATATGCCTCCATTTTTGTGTCACTCCATTCTACTCACTATTACTATCAATATCAATAAAGAAACATCTCCAATACACAGCGTCGGGCGGTATGTAGTTGCCCTATGGACCGTTGGAAAACGCCGGCACTTAGCGAGGTCCAAAGTTGCAACGCAACTTTCGAGCTTAGTACCGCTGCGTTTGGAACCGAGCGAAAGCGCGTCCTTAGGACAACTACATACTGTCCGGCGCGTCCGTTTCCACTAACTAATGACCCTAATTTCCCTGTCTATTCGCACATTTCCTCCCACCGCGCCTCACCACCAAATCATAACTCTCCCCAATCATCCGCCTGATATCCTCCTCCGGAACCGTCCCATCCAAAATAATCGTATTCCAGTGCTCCTTATTCTGATGATACCCCGCAATCACCGACTGATATGCACTGCGCCAGAAGTCCCTCCATTCCGGATCTACCTTCACATTCAGATTAATATACCCGTTCCTTTCATAAGTCCAAAGGAAAGCCTTCCGGCTCCCCTTCACTCTCACAAGCTGCCAGTTATCGTCATGAAACGGTGCATCCTGATATGTATCGGCAAATGACAGCCCATATGCCAATGCCTCTTCTCTCGTTTTCAATCCCTGTCACCCCTTAACAGCTTCAGCGCAGTCTCTTAACCTCGACTTCACCCTGGAAACTTCCTGTCTCTTCCCCGATTCTCTGTATCGGGAACACAAAAGTCGCATACTCCTCAAAGGGCTCCGCGCTGCCCAGTGTTCCGACCTTAACTCCGTCCGCATACAAAGTTGTCTGCCCTAGTTCTCCGACCACCCGCAGCTCCACCTGTCGTCCGTGGGGCAATACATAATCCCATGTATAGGTTCTGCCTTCTCTGGCAAATCCTACCCGTCCGGTCTCCGGCTCCGCCGCATAGAACGCCCATGTGCCGTATGCGCAGTCACTCTCCGCGATCACCTGTATTCGGGTCTGCCCATCCGTCTGCGCATCCGCGCTCTCCGTTACTGGCTGTCCATCCGCTTCCGCCGCCGCTTCCTGAGCCTCTGCACCTGCTGCCGTCCGCAGATCTGCTTCTTCCAGATATACCTGCATCTCCACTTCATAGGTCGGCTCTATTCCGACCGCTTCCTCGTAGACCCGGTTCATTTCTCCTTCTATGCCATACTGCCGACGCTCCATGAACCGGGCGCGCTCGCAGAAATCCTCATAGGCTTCTTCCGATTCACCCGCATCCTGCTTCGCCGCCCCAGCACCTGTGCCGTACATATCATCTTGGGAATCACCCAGGCCCCATAGCTTAGTGCTAAACACCGGAAGGGGCTGCGCAAACCGCATATACAGGTCATATTCGCTGATTCCCAGATCCAGATTGCCACTCATATCATTCCAGATCATGTAAGTGGCTCCCAGCATTTGCGGAGAATAGCTGGGCAGAAACACCACCGTATCATTATCATAGAACTTATTCGCCTCCCACTGCGTATACAATTCTCTGCCGTCCAGATAATCATATCCGCCGCCCGGAATCACATACTGGTGGTTATTCTGCATATTGATCAGGGCATATCCCGCCTCGTACATCTGTTTCGGATCAGCCCACAAGGTACTCCACAGATTCATCTGCAGATTCTCAGGATCGGGCATAGTCTTTCCGGCCATATTGCTCAGGCTTCCCCACATGCGCACTTTTTTACCTTCCGTGCGTACCAGTTTTGCCATTTCCTCTGCATACACCCGATACCGCTCTCCGTCCCCGTAATACTCATCCATACCGATGTTGACGATCCCGGCATCCCGAAACGCCGCATCCTCTCCGCTCAGCGCTTCCTGCCAGATTCTCTTGACCAGCGCGACCGCCTCCTTTTGATCCAAGTCGATCTGGTCAACCGATTCCGGATTTGCGGCAAGCGCATATTCCGGATACAGCTTTGTAATAGACAGGGAATGAGCCGGTGTATCGATCTCCGGAACCACCGTCACACCGTAGGTTTTCGCCGTCTCGATAAACTGTGCAAATTCTTGTTTCGTATAGGAATACTCTCCCGACGTAAGCTCTGCGCCGGCACCATTCTTAATATCCGACTCCAGCCGGAATGCACTGTCCGCGGTCATGGCCTGTTCCACCGAATCTGTCAATCCGCTGGTGCTCAAGATTATATTGTCGTTTAAGTGAATCGCCAGATCGTTCATCTTATAATCGGACATATGCTCCATCATAGCATACAGCATGTCCATCGACACTGCCTTACGCGCCACGTCTATGCCGAATCCCCGCACCTGATAGAGCGGATAATCTCTGATCTGTCCTCTGGGCAGCGAGACATCCCCTGTCAAGATCTGCAGGATCGTCACCGTTCCCCACCGCACGCCGGTACTCGTCTCCGCTTTAATGACACATATGTCACTTATGTCGCACGTATATCCTTCCGCGCCCAACCCTTCGGATTCCTCTGCATATCCCAGATAGAAATCCCCGGATTCGGCCTCTTCCAGGCTGCCGCTTACAACTTCCACCGTACAGCGCACCATCTGGCGATACCTGCTCACAAAAAGTTCCGCCACATCCTGCAGATCAGAGCCTTCTTCCACGATCACACGGAAATGGTCTCCCGGCTCAAAAGTGCCCTCTCCGCCGCGCCATTCCGCCAGCGCCGGAATCACTTCGGGGCAATCGTTATAACGCCGCTCCTGATTCTCCGCCTCCCGCACGTCGCTACCCGTACTGTCGTCTTTATTGTCATATGCCGGAACCGTCAGTGTGCGGGCAACCTCCTGCGTATCGGAAGAATCCTCGCTGCTTGTCAGCAGGAATCCGACCGTTACTTTTTTATCCTGAATCGTATCATAGATCCTGCCATCCGCACCTATGACCTGCTCATAGTCTGCTCCCAGATAAGTAACTTCATATCCCTCCGGCGCCTCGGGCATCACCAGAAATCTGCTGCCGTCTGCACCGTATCCGACCGCCGGCTCTCCCAGCCGGTAAGAAGCCGGCTTGTCCGCATAAACCTCAAACTCATAGAGAGACACGTTCTGATAAAAATTGGAAAAATCCTCTTCTCTTGCGGATACCGCGTAGGTGCTAAGCCGCAGGAATTTCACCCGCACAGGGTCTTCCAGCACAATCTCCTGGTCCCTAATCTCCGGCGCGTCATCAAAAGCTTCCAATACGTCCCACGCTTCGCCGTCCATAGAGCCTTCCAGCGCATATGAAATCACATTGCGCCGCTCCCATCTGAGAATAACAAAAGAAACTGAAATTTCTTCCGGAAATTCCAGTTCTATATAGTGGGACGCATCCTCCCTGTCATTCTCGCTCGACCAGCGCGAAGACAGATCCTCTGCATTCCCGTCGATTGCCTTATATGCCGACAGTTCCTCATTCTCCGTGCTGTCGCAGGTGGCAATCACGCCCCTCCTGCGCGCTAAGTTTGCACTTTGGTCTCCGCGAACGTGAAGCAGCCATGCCGCTCCAACGACAGAAACTGCTGCCAGCACACATAAGCAGATTACGCCGATATATATCTTTTTCTTCTGCTTCATTCCCATAACCCAGTTTGATACAACTTTTAGCCTGTATGCTTTATACACCCTTATGTTCCTTAGTTCGGGTTTTCTGTGACTTCCGCTTACGCTTCACTCACAAAAAACACCTCGCATAAGCCTCTTCTGAACAGTTACCTTATTTCTAACCAAGCAGCGCTCCCAACAGTCCATAGGATAAGAACGACATGATAACTGTCGCAATCGCAATTCCCAACAACTCCGCCAATATTGCCTTCTTAAAATCCACATCCAGAAGCGCGGCGATCAGAGACCCCGTCCATGCGCCCGTGCCCGGCAGCGGAATACCTACGAACAGCACCAGCCCCCAGAACTCATACTTCTTGATATTGTCACTCTTGCTCATGGCACGATTTTCCAGCTTCTCAATCAGTCCTCGGAAAAGCTTGATCTTCTTCATCCATTTAAAAATCTGCTTAATAAAAAGAAGAATAAACGGAATCGGAATAATATTGCCGATGATGCACAGCGGAATCGCCGTGGTAATAGGAATCTGCAATAGCTGGGATACGATCAGCCCTCCCCGCAGTTCCAGAATCGGAATCATCGATATGATGAAAACCACCACTTCTTTTGAAACATATTTCCCCAACGTGACTGCAAATGCTGCCGCTAATTTTTCCATACTCTCTTACTCCCTGTCCGTTTCGTTAATATATCTGCCGGTCAGTTAAACTGCTATTTCTCCTGCCGGCCGTACTGTCGGAATCCGCAAATCAATCGACCAATATCTCCGTATTCCGCAGCACATATTTTTTCTAATGCTTTTCCTCTACAAGTATATGTCTATCCGCCATAAAACTTGATTCTTTCCCGCAAATCAGGCCTTCACAATCTCTCGAAGCGCACGGTATAAAGCCCCCATCTGCTCATCTGTCCCGATCGTAATGCGCAGATAATTCCTGATTCGCTCTTTATCCCAGAATCTGACATATATGTCATTATCCTTCAGCCGCTCGAATATCTCTTTCGCCGGAACCTTCTCATGACTCGCAAAGATAAAATTACCATAAGGCTTCGGAAAAGTAAATCCCAGCTTACCAAGTTCTTCCTCCGCACGGTCACGGGTCTTCATAATCTTGTCACAGGTTTCCCGATAATATGCCACGTCCCTAACAGATGCCACTCCCAGCTGCAGCGACGTATAGTTTAGCGTGTAGGAATTCACCGAATATTTCACATCGTTCAGGTACTTGATCAGCTTCGGATTCCCCATGGCATACCCGATCCGCATCCCCGCCATCGACCGGGACTTCGAGAACGTCTGCACCACCAGCAGATTATCATACTTACGGATCAATGGCAGACAGCTTGTGCCGCCGAAATCAATGTACGCTTCATCCACGATCACCACCACGTCACGGTTAGCCGCGATGATCTCCTCCACCTGCCTGACATCCATCAGGACGCCTGTAGGCGCATTGGGGTTCGGGAATATCACTCCGCCATTCGGCTGCCTGTAATCCTCCGGTCTGATATAAAAATGCTCATCCAGTGCCTTCGTCTCATAAGGTATCTTATACAGATCCGCCCACACATCATAGAAGGAGTAGGTAATATCCGGGAAAAAGACCGGTTTCTCCGATTGAAAAAAAGTCATGAACGCCAGTGAAAGCACATCGTCCGACCCGACACCGATAAAGAGCTGGTCTTTGTCGATCTGATAATAAGAAGCCAGCGCTTCCGCTAATTCGGTCTGCTCCGGGAATTCCGGATACAGCCGCATCTTATCCTGCTTCAGCACAGCGACACACTTCTGCACCCCCGGTGCCGGCGGATATGGATTCTCATTGGTATTCAGTTTGATCACTTGTGCCTGACTCGGCTGCTCGCCCGGTATGTAGGGAACCACCTTGCGCACATTTTCTTCCCATTTCATGTTGTTATGCCTTTCTTATTCTGTTCTATTTCACTTGAATTTTATGACTCATATGGTTTCTCATTCAGGCTGCGGCACTTTCCATGCTCGCGCAAGCTGCTCATACTCTTCCGCCTGCTCCTCATTACCTGCCGCACGGTAACAGCGGGCAAGTCCGAAGAGCGGCAGATCACCGCCACTGTGAATATTCAATATACTTTCCGTCTCATAGGCTCCATTATAGAACCATATGACCGCCTCGTCTATATCCTGTTTCTGCAGATAATATTCTCCTAATTCACAGCAGATTTCCGCACAGCCGTCACAGGCGATCACTTTCAATGCATACTTAAAGAAATCCTCCGCATCGCCGCAGATCCGTGCTGCTCTTGCCGCTACACAGGCCGCCTCCTTGATCTCATCCTCACTGCGCTCCATATCATGACACGACTGTCGGAAAAATTCCCGCGCCGCTGTAAAATCCTGATCGTCACCGGAGATAAAAAGTTCTTTCGCGTAAATATTGTGAAGCCTCTTGTCCAGCCGGTCTCCCGCCTGCGTCCGCCGCACAAATGCCGCCAGATCCCGATCCTTATGGTTGTTCTCCGGCATGTGTTGTATTTCGATGTCGCTGTCATAGATCACCGGCTCCAAGCCTACCTGCTCATGGATCGCTCCCTGCCACTGAAACGTGCGGAGTCTCTTAAAAAGTTTCGGCCGAAGTTCCTTATCGAAATTATAGATCGTCCCATGGGAAAGCTGATTGGCATAATACATCTGCACGATATCTATTTCCGACAGTAGTGTCGCTTTCAGTTGTCGGAATGCCTCACGGTTTTTCTCATCCAGAACTTCATCTGCATCGGCAGAATAGATATACTCCATGCCCGCCTTGGAAAAAGCGAAATTCCGCGCCGCCGAAAAATCTCCGATCCATGTAAAATCATAGATCTTGTCCGTATATTTTGCCGCAATCTGCTTGGTTGCATCGGTAGAACCCGTATCTACGATGATGATCTCATCCATCAGATCCGCGATACTGTCCAGACATCTTGCTAAGATTCGTTCTTCATTTTTCACGATCATGCATAGGCTGACTGTGATCATAATATGTGCCTTTCCTGCTATATAGTATTTTAAATTTCTTGTCTAACCTTCCGCCAAACCAAAAACTGCATTTCATCTAATATTTAAATTCATATCCTTCTTAAGTTTCACCAATAGGATATCTTGGCATTTCCTATTCCGAGCCTACCTGTAGTACACCGACTCCCTCATACATCTGTCCACATGCAGCAGGCACCGTACCTTGCCCGCAGTAAGCACCATATCCTTGTATCTGTTCCTGCGCACAAAGCCTTTGGACGGACAGATCTGGTACAGTGTCGTGTACGACAGGTCAGCCATCCGCTCCCCCATACGCACTAAATATCCGTCACCGCTCCTGTGAAGCCCGGCCCGTCCCAGATAACAGTAACGCTTTCCGTTCCAATTATAAATACGCACCGTACGGCACCGGATGCCATACAGCACAATCAACAGCAAAACTGACAGTATTGTCATTCCAATCAAATACTCCTGATACAATATTTTTTTCCTCTTCTCTTTCTATACTATGTGGATTCGGGTGTCAAAAGGTGCTTTCCATAAACTTAAGTAGCAGATTGCACAAAATGTTCACGAAGCTGTCCTGCGTAGGAATATGAGAGTTTCTTAATATTCCGTCTTACCAACATCCTAAGAGTAGCATACTCACCTGCGGATTGCAAACGCAATCCTGCTCTTCATCCGATCCACCCCGGCCTGTATTCCGAGCGGCACGATCACTCCCGCCGCCAGATAGACCATTTCAAACTGTTCTGCTCCTCTTACCAGATAATAGTAATCGATATTGGTGTAAAACTGTTCGAAGTCAAAGTCTGCACACGCTCCGGTACACGTCGCCACCGCCGCAATGACTGTCTTCACTAACATAAATGCCATTACATGGTGCATCATCACCGCATAAGTATTACGCCCCAGATACTGCACTGTCCGGCTCTTTCCTACAGCCGGGGTAATGATTTTGGCAACTCGCAGCCAGAAGGCAATTCCGGATACGATCGTGATATATGGCATTACCGGGCCGTTTGCAAAACCGGTACACCACACAGCACTGAACGCCAGCCCATTGAAAAATACATTCAGGATCACCTGAATCCCGATCAAAACAGCAAAATACGGCACATTTCCCAATGTGTCATGTTTTTCCAACTTTTTCAGATAGAACTGCCCTATCTGAAAGCACGGGAAAAGCAGCAGAATCTTTCCCGGCATCTTATAATAGCCCCACACATGCCCGCCGATAGCAAGCCATACAACCGTAATGCCGACCAGTAAGCTTCCTGTCAGCATGATCCACTCAGTAATATTCCCCTCTTTTTCTTTAGACAAATCACTCTCTTCAACGGTTCTGCCGGACACCTTCTTATAAAAATGCCATACGCCGCGTATCACTTTTCTCAAAATAATCCTCGCAAGCAGGTTCATCATCTCTACGATAAACAAGACCGGAACAAACCACGCCGCATAATTGTAGATAAACTGATACCCATGCAAAAATGGCGCTATGAAAAGTGTCCGGAAGCTGATTTCCTCACCCATGGCAAATCCTGCGGCACGCATCACCCACGCGATCAGTCCATAGACCAGATTCCAAATCATATAGGGCACAATCAGTCTGCGCAGCTTCTTTTTTACATAATTAAGAGGCTTCTCCTCCTCCGAATCTTTATAAAAATAGCCGGAAATAAACATGAAAAGCGGTACATGAAAAGAATAGTACGGGAACAGCTCCCCCACCGTCAGAATATGATATCCGCAATGCCCTGCCACCACCATAATGATCGTCAGTGCCGACAGAATGCAAAACGTCAAATTGTATTGGTCTTCCTGTGTATGTAATGTCTGCGTCATACTTCTACCCGCTTATTTTTCTTTTCGGCTATTTTAAGAATTGTACCAAGTCGCTAGCGCGACGGCTAGCCCCAAGTACAATTAGTTTTGCTATTATCTAAAAAAAATAGCAGTTTTTAAATATATGTTGTATTGTTGAGATACCCCTACCTTAACAT
>JAAUZY010000015.1 GCA_014804355.1 Lachnospiraceae bacterium | reverse complement strand
GACAGGCGGTTTGGCGGATGTAGTAGGTTCCCTGCCGAAATGTATCGACAGGCAATATTTTGACATCAGGGTGATCCTTCCCAAATATACCTGTATGAAACAGGAGATGAAGGATAAGCTCACATATAAGACTCATTTCTACATGGGTTTCCATTGGAAAGAAGAATATGTGGGTATCATGGAATCCGAGGTTGACGGGGTGAAATATTATTTCATCGATAATGAGTCATTTTTCGGCGGTTTCAGACCATACAGCGACAATGCGCTGTTTGAGATCGAGAAGTATGCATTCTTCTGTAAAGCAGCACTTTCCATCCTGCCGGTGATTGATTTCAGACCTGATCTGATCCACTGCCATGACTGGCAGACGGGGCTCATTCCGGTATATCTGAAAGAGAGATTCCAGGGCGGCGATTTCTACAGAGGCATCAAGACTGTTATGACCATCCATAACCTGAAGTTCCAGGGGAAATGGAGTGTGAAGGAAGTCAAGGAAATTACGGGGTTGCCGGATTATTTCTTTACGTCCGATAAGCTGGAAGCATATAAGGATGCCAATCTATTAAAGGGCGGTCTGGTGTATGCGGATGCCATTACTACCGTCAGCGATACTTACGCAGAGGAGATCAAGACGGCGTTCTACGGAGAAGGACTGAACGGACTGCTCTGTGCCAGAGCGCGGGATCTGAGAGGTATTGTCAACGGTGTCGATTATGATGAATTTAATCCGGAGACGGATAAATTCATTGAGAATCAATATAATGCGATGAATTTCCGTAAGGAAAAGATTAAGAACAAGCGTGCATTACAGGCGGAGTTAGGGCTTAATCAGGACGACAGGACGATGATGATCGGTATCGTGTCCCGTCTGACGGGTCAGAAAGGTTTCGATCTGATCGCCTATATTATGGATGAGCTCTGTCAGGATAATGTGCAGATCGTGGTGTTGGGAACCGGTGAGGAGCAGTATGAGAATATGTTCCGTCATTTTGATTGGAAATACCATGGTAAAGTATCGGCCAATATCTATTATTCCGATGCATTATCCCACAAGATCTATGCAGCGAGTGATGTGTTCCTTATGCCATCCCTGTTCGAGCCTTGCGGCTTGAGCCAGCTTATGTCGCTGCGATACGGCACGGTACCGATCGTGCGTGAAACGGGTGGTCTGAAAGACACCGTACAGCCATATAATGAATATGAGGGAACCGGTACGGGCTTCAGCTTCACGAATTATAATGCCCATGAGATGCTCGGCACCATCCGCTATGCGGAGCACATATACTACGATAAGAAGCGCGAGTGGAATAAGATCGTGGACAGGGCGATGGCGGTAGATTTCTCGTGGCATGTGTCTGCGAAGAAATATCAGGAGATGTATGACTGGCTGATCGGTTAAACCGGAACTGATGGTAATACATACAGGATATCAGAGCAAGTCCCTTGGCTTGCTCTTTTTGACCGTATGGGAAAACAGTGATTACTCGGAGGCAGCACATGAACGAACAAAAGAAAAAGAATAATTTTGTGCGCCAAGCGGGTATTCTGGCCGCGTCGGGCATGATCGTCAAGGTCATCAGTCTGATCTATCGCAGCCCGCTGCGGAGTATTATCGGGCTGGAAGGCAACGGGTATTACAGCACGGCGGTCAATATTTATACGATCATACTGTTGATCTCTTCCTACAGCATACCTTCGGCAATCTCCAAGGTGATCGCACAGAAACTGGCTTTTAAAGAATATCGAAACGCGCAGCGGGTTTTTCGGTGCGCGCTTCTGTATGTACTGGTGGTGGGCGGTATCGCGTCCGTCTTCACCTTTGTGGCGGCACCGTTTTTGATGGGGAACAGCGTCCATTCCGTGGCGGCGCTGCGGGTGCTTGCACCGACGATCTTTTTTTCAGGTCTTCTGGGCGTGCTAAGAGGTTACTTTCAGGCATATGGTTCTATGCTGCACACATCGATTTCCCAGATCTTAGAGCAGATTTTAAACGCTGTGGTAAGTATTCTCGCAGCTTATCTGCTGATGAAGATGGCGGCGGGAGAAAGCGCTACCACACAGGCCGTCTATGGATCGGCCGGGAGCGCATTGGGCACCGGGGCGGGTGTGGTGACGGCACTTCTATTTATGTTCGGCATGTATATGCTGAACCGTAAGATGATAAACAGGCGCGCCGACCATGATAAGACACAGCATACGGACAGTTACGGGGAAATTTTTAAAATGATCTTTACGATCGTGACGCCGTTTATCTTAAGTACATTTATTTATAATTGTTCTACCGTCGTGAATATGGAGATTTATTATAGTATCCTGATCGATTACAGGGAAATGGATTCGGTAGCGGCGCATATTGATTATGGTATTTTTTCGACGCAGGCCGTGTCGATGATCAACATTCCCATCGCCATAGCTTCCGCTATGTCCTCTGCGTCCATGCCGGGAGTGGCGGCGTCTTATGTACGGCAGGAATACAGGAAGACAAAACAGCAGGTAACCAAGGCGATCCGAATGACAATGCTGATTGCCATACCGGCGTCCGTCGGGCTGCTGCTTTTAGCCAAACCGATCATGCACTTTGTTTTCCCGCAGAAAGATTCTCTGGATCAGGCATCGGGGCTGCTGGCGGCTCTGGCTGTCACAGTCATTCTGTACTGTCTGTCAACACTGACGAATGCTGTTCTGCAGGGCATCGGCAAGGTCAATACACCGGTCATCCATTCGGTGGTGGCACTGGTGATTCAGGTGGCCGGGCTGGTGGCGCTTTTGTGGTATACGGATCTGAATCTGTACGCGCTGGTCTGCGCCAATATCATCTACTCTCTGGTCATGTGCATTCTGAATCAGATTTCGGTCAGAAGGAATTTGGGATATAGGCAGGAACTGGTGAAAACTTTTGTCATACCGTTTATTTCCTCGCTGTTGATGGGGGCGGTGGCGTACGGTGTGTACTATGGATTATATATGGTGCTTCCCGTCAGCAGGGTGGTTCTTTTAGTAGCGATCGGGATTGGGGCTATGGTTTATTTTGCAATGATCCTGCTGCTCGGCGGAGTGAACGAGAGAGAACTGCGGGAATTCCCGAAGGGAGCTTTACTGGTGCACATTGCGAAGAAGGTGCACTTATTAAAGTAAAAAAGAAAATAGTTGAGAAACGGAATAAATGATTGTCCAATAACAAATACTGTTTAGGACAATCATTTTTATTATAGGAGGTAATCATATGGCAAACTTATCAGAGTTAGATTTACAGAATCTTCGCCACCTCATGGGCGGCTACGATGTGACGCACTGCAAGATGAAAGAGTACGCGCAGTGTGCGTCCGATACGAAGGTAAAGCAGTTTTTTGAAAAAGGCGCACAGTCTGCAATGCAGAATAAGCAGCAGTTGATGGAGTATTTGAGATAACGAGCGTTATTTTGGAAACGGCAAGATGTGAAATGTAGGTGGAATATAAAGAAAAGGAGTGCGAATTATGCAGATGGAAGAAAAAACAATGGTAGCGGATACGCTTACCGGTATCAACGGAGAACTGGTGCGCTTCGGTGAGATGATCGCCCAGACAGAGAATAAGGAGTTAAAGCAGACATTGAAGCAGTTCCGTAACGCCTGCGAGCAGTCTCAGGAGGAATTATATCAGATCGCACGTGAAAAATCGTACTATGTGCCGGCCGCAAAAGCGACACAGGCGGAGATCGATCATGTGAAATCGCTGTTTTCTTCTCAGACGCTTTAAAAAAGGTGCAGCATAAATATAAGTAAAAAGTTCCCCATGCCGGAGAATTCCTTTACGAGAATCCGGCAGGGGAACTTTTTTTGAATGTCTCAGAGACGGAAAAGAGCACCGACGGGAGAGATTCAGACTATCTCAATACCCGAAATATCCGAGTCGATTGCCATGGAATAATTCGTATAATACACGACAAATCCCGGCTTGGCTCCGGCCGGTTTCTTCACATGCTTTTTCTGGATATAGTCGATCTCCACCTTGTTCTGTTCCCGCCCTTTGGAATAGTAGGCGGCCAGTCTTGCGGCCTCCTCGAAGGTGCGGTCGGGCAGTTCTTTCCCTTCGGTCTTGACGATGACATGTGATCCGGCTTTCTGTTTGGCGTGGAACCACCAGTCATTGCCGGTGGCGAACTTGAAAGTCAGTTCATCGTTCTGGTAATTATTTTTGCCCACATACATATGGAAACCGTCGCTGCTGATATAGTGAAATGGCTTGCTGGTGATCTTGGTCTTTTTCGTGCCGCCCTTCCTGCGAATGTAACCGCTCTCGATCAGCTCTTCCTTGATCTCCACGAGATCTTCTTCCTGTAGGGCGATATCCAGAGATGCCAGGATGGACTCCAAGTGTTCAATCTCCTCTTTGACTTGAACGGTCAATTCAGAGAGCGCTTCGTATGTTCTTTTCATTTTGCCGTATTTATCGAAATATTTTTTTGCATTTTCCTGCGGTGTGAGTGTATCATCCAGCGGAATTGTGACAGTCTCATTGGTATAGTAGTTTAGCGCCTCCATAGATTTCGCACCGGGTTCTATGTTGTAGCCGTAGGTGTTAAGCAGTTCGCCGTATACTTTGTACTGCTCGCGCTTATCGGTATCTTTCATCTGTTTCATCTGCAGGTCATATTTCTTCACATTTCTCTCTAAAGCGGTCTGTACGATCTTGCGCAGGTCAACGGATTTCTGACGGATGCGCGTTACCGTGCTGCGCTCCGCATAGTATTGTTCCAGAACGGCGCTGACGGAATCATAGGATTTGACGGTTTTATCTGCGTAAAGCGTCAGCGGCAGTGATGCAAATTCGATAGGTTCCCTGCCGTCATATATAATGGTCGGAGCAAAACTGCCTGACACGATCTGAGACATCATGTCCGTGAGCGTATCGTAGAGTGCGTGCAATGAGTTTTCTTCCAGCACGTTGGCGGGCATATCGCCGTCTATTCCGGCACGATAACAGATTTCCTGCGCTATAATAGGAGAGAGACCGGTATAAGAAGTGTAAAGTGCTTTATATGCTGCCATGGGTTTTTCATGCATATGTCCACATAGGTTTACATAACTTAAGGACTCGGCGCTTTCATCTGATTTCGCGAATACGGAAGCAGCAATCGGGCATATGGGTTTGGTTTCTTCATTTGTCTGTTTGTCCAAAGAGGTGTCCGTCAGGTCTTCGGATACATTTTCCGTCATCATATTGGCATATTGCGCACAGAAACGAAGCGGATTCCACTTATTCTGTGTCTGCGGGATAAAATAGTCTCTGCCCGGCAGCACCTCTCGGACGGAACTTACCATACCGGAAATATGCTTGATACTGTCGATGATCTTGTCCTGACCGTCGCAGAAAATAATGTTACTGTGTTTGCCCATGATCTCTATAATCAGTTTCTTGCGGCAGAGATCGCCCAGCTCATTCAAGTGTTCCAGTTCCAGATGAATGATGCGTTCCAGACCGGGCTGGGATATGCCGATAATTCTGGCGTTCTGTAAATGCTTGCGCAGAAGCATACAGAAGCCCGGCGCCGTCATCGGGCTGGGTTTGTTCGTCTCCGTCAGATAGACCAGCGGCAGAGAAGCATTTGCAGACAGCAGCAGCCGGTATTGCGAACTGTTATTTTTGATTGTCAGCATAAGTTCATCGCTCTCCGGCTGCGCGATCTTATAGATTCGTCCGCCGAGAAGCGTATCATGCAGTTCCTTTGTAATATTTGCAATTGTGATTCCGTCAAAAGCCATGATTTTATTTCCTTACTATAATAATTTAGGTGTTAAAAGGTGCGTTAATAAACTTTTATAGGCAGATTGCACAAAAGGTTCTCGAAGCTGTCCTGCGTAGGAGATTGAGATTTTCTTAGTATTCCGTATGCAAAATAGCAATTTCGGGACATGGATGTCCCGAAAAGCCCGTAATGAGCCCGGATGGCGAATAGAGGGCGGTTGCGTCCGGCATCATGGCTTACGCCGGAATACTTAGAAAATCCATTCGACGTAGCCCGACACGAGAGAACCTTTTGTGCAATCTGCCCCACAGCCTAAACTAAATACCTTTTGACAATTAAATCCTATTTTACACCACGCCCATATACTTTTCAACTTTCTTGACTACTTCCCACAATTATTCTATAATTAAATCTGTACGCACAGATATACAATGAAGGCGGCAGCATAGCAGACGGCTAAGCTGTGGCGGAAAGGTCAGTATACGATTATGATAAAGAGCATGACCGGTTTCGGCAGATATGAGGTTGCCAAAGGAGCGCGTAAGATCAGTGTGGAGATGAAATCCGTCAATCACAGATATCTTGACGTGAGTATTAAGATGCCTAAGAAGCTGAACTTCTTTGAAGCGGCGATACGAAACGAGCTAAAGAATTATATTCAGAGAGGTAAAGTGGATATTTTTATCACTTATGAAGATCTCACAGAGTCTAATGTATGCGTGAAGTATAATAAGGAGCTGGCGGCGGAATACATGGGCTATCTGACGCAGATGGCGGAAGATTTTGCGCTGGATAACGATATCCGCGTCTCTACGCTATCCAGATATCCGGAAGTGTTCAGTATGGAGGAGCAGACGGTCGACGAAGAGGAACTGTGGCAGCTTTTAAGCGAGGCGATCAAGGGTGCGGCGGAAGGATTTGTGGAGACCCGGATCAAGGAGGGCGAAAACCTCAAAAACGATCTGGTGGAGAAACTGGACGGCATGCTCACACATGTGGATTATATTACGGAACGCTCACCGCAGATCATTGCGGAGTATCGGCAGAAACTGGAAGAGAAAGTGAAAGAGCTGATCGGGGATGTGAAAGTGGACGAAAGCCGGCTGCTTATGGAGGTCACGATCTTTGCGGATAAGGTGTGCGTGGATGAAGAGCTGGTGCGCCTTAGAAGCCATATAGAGACCACAAGAGAAAATCTCATTCAGGGCGGAAGCATCGGGCGTAAGCTTGACTTTATTGCGCAGGAGATGAATCGGGAGGCAAATACGATTTTGTCTAAAGCCAACGATTTAGAGATATCCAACCGTGCCATTGAGTTAAAGACGGAGATTGAGAAGGTGCGGGAGCAGATTCAGAATATTGAGTAGAGAGAGGAACCGGATATGGGCAGGCTGATCCACATAGGCTTCGGCAATGTTGTAAATACGGGCAAGATCATCGCCATTGTAAGTCCCGATTCCGCACCTATCAAGCGTATGGTGCAGAAGGCGAAGGAATCCGGCATGGCAATTGACGCGACACAGGGACGTAAGACAAAAGCGGTGTTGGTGATGGAGAACAGTCAGATCGTGTTATCGGCGCTGCTTCCGGAAACCATATCGGGCAGAGCACAGGCAGAAAGCGGGGAGACAGATGAAACGTAAGGGCATATTGATCGTTGTTTCCGGTTTTTCGGGGGCGGGCAAGGGCACTTTGGTAAAGAAACTGATAGAAGAGTATGAAGGCTACGCATTATCCATTTCGGCCACGACCAGACAGCCCAGACCGGGAGAAGAGGACGGCAGGGAATACTTCTTCCTGCAAAAGGAACAATTCGAGCGTAAGATCGCTGAGAACGGGCTGATTGAATATGCCTGTTATTGTGAAAACTATTACGGTACGCCGCGGGAATATGTAGAACAGCAGCTTGCGGACGGCAAGAATGTGATTCTTGAGATTGAGATCCAGGGTGCGCTTAAGATCAAGAAGCAGTACGAGGACGCATTACTTCTCTTTGTCATGCCGCCGAGTGCAGAAGAGCTCAGGCGCAGACTGGAAGGCAGAGGCACTGAGACGAAAGAAGTGATCGACAAGCGGATGCGCCGCGCCGCAGAGGAGGCGGAGGGGATAGAAGCGTACGATTACATTGTGATCAACGATGACCTGGATAGCTGTGTCAGACAGCTTCATGAGATCATAACGGCAGCTCATAACACTCCTGATAGAAATAAGGAGTTTATAGAAAATATCAGAACAGAATTGGAAGGAGAAAAATAATGTTACATCCATCTTATGCAGACCTGATTAAGGTCGTAAACAGTCAGGTAGAGGAAGGGGAAGATCCTGTAGTAAGCAGCAGATATTCCATCGTGATGGCTACGTCCAAGCGGGCGAGACAGATTATCGCAGGAGATGAAGGTCTGGTTGACTGCAAAGGCAAGAAACCGCTCTCTGTTGCTGTAGAGGAATTGAATCAGGGCAAGGTGAAAATCACAAGTGAAGAAGATTCCGACGAAGAGTAATAAAAAAGTATTGTTCATATCCTTAGGGTGCGACAAGAATCTGGTGGATTCCGAGATGATGCTGGGAATGCTCGCCGAAAGCGGTTACGAATTTACCGATGATGAACGGGAAGCGGATATTGTAGTGGTCAACACCTGCTGTTTCATTAACGATGCCAAGGAAGAGAGTATCAACACGATCTTAGAGATGGCGGAACTCAAGAAATCAGGCGATATTGAGATCCTGCTGGTAACCGGCTGTCTGGCGCAGCGATATCGGGAGGAGATCCAGACAGAGATTCCGGAAGTGGATGCGATCCTAGGCACGATGGCGATCGATGAGGTGGTAAAGGCACTGGATGAAGTGTCCCATGGCATCAGAGAGAATCATTATAAGAGTCTGGATGGGAAACCGCTGACCGGTGTGGAGAGGATCGTAACCACCGGAGGACACTACGCTTACCTGAAGATCGCGGAAGGGTGTGACAAACACTGCACCTACTGCATTATTCCGAAGGTACGGGGAAGTTACCGCAGCGTGTCGATGGAGAGTCTGATACAGGAAGCGCGTAAGCTGGCTGACAAAGGAGTGAAAGAACTGATTCTCGTGGCGCAGGAGACCACGCTCTACGGCTCGGATCTCTACGGACATAAGGCATTGCCGGAGCTTCTGCACAAACTCTGTGAGATAAGCGGCATTTACTGGATCCGAATACTCTACTGTTATCCGGAAGAGATCGATGATGAGCTGATCCGTACGATTCGGGAGGAAAAGAAGGTCTGTCATTATCTGGATCTGCCGATCCAACATGCTTCCGACAGCATTTTGAAAAGAATGGGACGCAGAACCGACAGGCAGCAGTTGCAGGATGTCATAGCAAAACTGCGGCGGGAGATTCCCGATATCTGTCTGCGGACGACGCTGATTACCGGATTCCCGGGAGAAACGGAAGAGGACCATGAGGAGGTCATGGAGTTCATTGATCGGATGGAATTCGACAGACTGGGAGTTTTCACTTATTCTCAGGAAGAAGATACCCCGGCAGCGGTCATGGACGACCAGATACCGGAGGAGATCAAGCAGGAGAGACAGGCGCAGCTTATGGAGTTACAGCAGGAAATCGCCTTCGAGGCCGCGGGGAATATGGTCGGTAAAGTTGTCACAGCCATGATCGAGGGAAAGATTGCGGATGAGAATGCGTATGTGGCGCGGACCTATAAAGATGCCCCCAACGTGGACGGCTATCTCTTCGTGAATACAGCCAGAGAGCTGATGACGGGAGATTTTGTCAGGGCACGGATAACGGCGTCCAATGAATATGATTTGATTGGAGAATTAGAAGATGAATTTACCCAATAAATTGACGATGTTTCGGGTGATATTGATCCCGTTTTTTGTAGTATTCTTATTGGTTGACATAACAATATACGATAAGTGGATCGCACTTGCGATTTTCATCGTGGCGAGTCTGACAGACCTGCTGGACGGCAAGATCGCCAGAAAGTATAATCTGGTGACGAATTTCGGCAAGTTCATGGATCCGCTGGCCGATAAACTGCTTGTGTGTTCCGCATTGATCTGCCTGGTATCGCTTGGGAAGATAGCGGCGTGGATGGTCATTGTTATCATAGCAAGAGAGTTCATCATCAGCGGTTTCCGGTTAATCGCATCGGACAACGGCGTAGTGATCGCGGCAAGCTACTGGGGAAAGTTTAAGACAACCTTTCAGATGGTTATGATCTGCCTTATGATTGCGGATATTGAACAGATCAGTCTGGTCACGGATATCGTGATGTGGGCGGCAGTCATCCTGACAGTGGTTTCTCTGGTTGATTACCTGGTGAAGAATAAAGATGTGATGAAAGATACAAAGTAAACAGTGTGAGAGTTTCTGTATCTGTGCGGAAGCATCGCAGATACGGCGGCTGTGTCGCTGTGAATCGACAGACAGTGTACAGATAGCGGGAATGCTTCAGAATGGATGAGAATATGGTTGTAGAATTGATTTCGGTTGGAACGGAAATTCTCTTAGGCAATATCGTGAATACCAATGCGGCATACTTGGCTGAGAAATGTGCCGGTCTGGGGCTTTCCTGCTATTATCAGGATGTGGTCGGGGATAATGAACACCGGCTGTACGACACGATCAAGACAGCACTGTCCAGAGCCGACATCTTGCTTTTGTCAGGCGGGTTAGGACCGACGCAGGATGATCTGACCAAGGAAGTTGCCGCGAAAGTGCTGGGGAAACCTCTGTATCTGCATGAGCCGAGCAAGGCCGCCATTCAGCAGTTTTTTGAAAAAAGAGGAATGGAGATCACGGATAACAACTGGAAGCAGGCGATGGTGCCGGAGGGGTGTACCGTGGTAGATAATCCAAACGGTACGGCGCCGGGCATTATTATGGCAGAAAAAGGCAAGCATGTGATCCTGATGCCGGGACCGCCGAATGAGATGATTCCGATGTTTGAGACATCTATTATGCCATATTTAAGCGGCTTGCAGTCCTGCGTCATTTTTTCCCAGACTGTCAAAGTATGCGGCGTGGGGGAGAGCAAGGTCGAGACGATGGTGCAGGACCTGATCGATCAGCAGACCAATCCGACGATAGCGACTTATGCTAAGACGGGCGAAGTGCATCTGCGCGTGACAGCGAGAGCTGAGGATGAGAAGGCAGCCAGAAAACTGGTTAAGCCGATGGTGAAGGAATTAAAAGGACGGTTTGGCAATCATATCTATACGACAGATGATGATGTGACATTGGAGAAGGCAGTGGTGGATCTGCTGCTGGCCAACGAGCTGACGATCAGCACGGTGGAGTCCTGTACGGGAGGTCTGCTGGCGGCGAGACTCATCAATGTGCCGGGCGTGTCGGAAGTGTTTAAGTCCGGATATATCACTTACTCTAATAAGGCGAAGCGCAGATTACTTGGAATTAAGAAGAATCTTCTGCTGAAACATGGTGCGGTCAGTGAAGAGATCGCAAGAGAGATGGCGAAGGGAATGGCGCTCGTGTCCAAGTCGGATGTGACAGTCAGCATTACCGGAATCGCCGGACCGGAAGGCGGAACGGAAGAAAAGCCGGTCGGGCTTGTGTATATCGGCTGCAATGTCTGCGGACGGATCACGGTAAAGGAGTGCCATTTCAGCGGTAACCGCGCCAAGATCAGGGAGAATACGGTTTCGTCTGCATTATCCTTGATGAGGGAATGTATATTGCAGTATTACAGTGAAGTGACATTTGGCGGTAAGGACAAGTAGCTCATCGGGGATTGCGTTAGGAAAGATAAGAGGATAAGCAAATGAGTCAATCTGATCAGTTTGATAATTATTATAGCGGCAGTGATGATGAGGTGCCGGAGAGCGGTATAAATGAGGTGACTGAGCCCGGAGCGGATGTGAATGAGGTAATTGAGACAGTTCCGGATGTAAGTGAGACGGTTGAGACCTGGACGGATGGGAATAAGACGGTCGAAGCCGGTACAGATGAGGTGATTGAGCTCGGAACGAGTGTGAATGAGACAACCGAGCCCGGAACAAATGTGATTGAGATTGCTGAGGGAGGAACGGACATTACTCCGTACAATAACAGTAATCCGTATGACAGCAGTACAACATATAACAACAGTAATCCGTACGGCAGCAGTTCGCCATATAACAACAGTAATCCGTATGGCAGCAGTTCGCCATACAACAATAGCAATCCGTACGACAACAGTTCACCATACAATAACTACAATCCGTATGGCGGCAGTGCACCATATAACAACAGTAATCCGTATGGTAACAGTTCGCCATACAATAATAGCAATCCGTACGGTGGTAATGCCCCATATAGTAACAATAATCCGTATGGCAGCGGTACACCATACAGCAACAGCAATCCATACGGCAGCAGTACACCGTATAACAACAGTAATCCCTATATCGGTTCGCAGACACAGAATGCAAATCCATATGGCGCGCAATATAATAACAATAATCAATATAATGCGAATGCCTCAAACGGTAATGGATTTTATAATGGACAGCCCGCACAGAACAATAATCCCTACGGCGGAAGTTTCTATAATGGGCAGACTTCGCAGAATAATCAACAGAACCGGTATGGTAATCCGCCCTACGGGAATGGCAATCCGCCATATGGAAATAATCAGTACAGTCCTTATGCCACACCGCCTAAGAAGAATAACACCGGTCTGATCATAGGCATTGTCATTGGCATTATTGTGCTGTTTCTCATTGTTGTGTTTGCACTCGCATATAAGATAGTGACGTATACAACGAAGAAGACTCCGGAACGTAATGTTCGTGAAGAATATAATTTCGATTACGACGATGATGACTGGAATAATAATGACTACGACGACTATGATCATGACGGGCACCATTACGACCATGATGACTACTATTACTATGACGATGATGATGATTTCTTTGGCGGTTATGATTTCGACTACGATTATGACTATGATGATTACTTTGACTATTACTATAATGATAACAGCGATGATGACCGCTATTACACGCTCCATAATGAGATCAGGAGCGATCTGTCCTATTCGGTAAAAATGGAAGAATTTGAGTATGATACCACGTATGAGAATGTGGATATTAGTGTCACTTATCCGGTCGTTGAAGGCAAGGATGTTCCAAATCTGGACAAGATCAACAGTACGATCAAGGATGAGATTGACTTCATGAAGGAGTATTTCGAAGATGAATATCAGGATTACATGAGTGATGACAGCGACTATTTCACCGGGGTTTCAGAGGGATATGTGGCCTATATGGACGAGGAGAAGCTGAGCATTGTATTCAATGAAACCGTATACTGCGATTATTTCACCGAGGCATTTCTATACAGTATTAACATTGATATGGAGAATGGAATTATTTTGGATAATGAGAGTCTCTTAAGTATTGATGATGATTTCTCGGTAGATTTCAGGAAGCGAAGTGAGATCCAGAACAGTGAGACAAGTACCCGCTATCTGTCGATGATGACCGATCAGGAGATTACGAAGCATTTTAATTCCTCAGATATTATCGTCTTCTATACACCTATGGGGATGGAGATCGGGTTCAATTATGATGAGGGATGGGTGACGGTCACCTATGAGGATTATGAGAAGTATCTGAAAGTATTTTAGCAGTATTGGGATACCGGTTATTTACGGTATGTAGTGTTATGAAGAAATTTCATGTGGAAAAGAGTTATGCCTGAGCCGGGTGGCTTGGGCATTTTTCTTTTTACAGGAAATTCTGTTTGCAATAATAAGCGGTATGAATGCTTTTATTTGTTCATGTCATGAATTTGATATTTTATAAATAAATCTGATATATGTACTCACATAAAACAGATAGAATAAACAAATAATCGGATCATATGAGAATGGGTTTATCACAAACGAATCGCATATAAGGAGGGAGGTAAATAACGTATTGTAGATTCAGTGAGTGTAAGACAATGTATGATCAAATAATAGAAGGAGGAAGCAATGAAAAAGAAAGTAAACATTTTGATACACAGTATAGTTCTGGTATTTGTACTGGCGTTATTTGTGGGTACTTCTGCTGTCCGTGCAGACGATGCGAATAAGCCTGCGATCAACCTCGCAAAATGTACAGTGAATATCGGAGATGAAGACAATGTTCTTCAGCTTAAGATGGACAATCTGGGAGATAAGAAACCGAGATGGGTTTCCTATAATGCGAATGTGGCGACCGTTGACCAGTATGGATACGTAACGCCGCTCAGAAAAGGAACGGCTGTCATTTCATCAGGTATCGGTTTCCCGCGAGAGACTTGTGTCGTTACAGTGGTGGATCCCAGTGTGGAATTGAATAAGTCAGCAGCTACGATCTATCGTTCGGATAATGATAATACGCCGGGCAATAAGGTCACGTTGACGGCGAAAGTGAGCGGAGCTACGAGGGATGCAAAGGACATTGTATGGAGCAGCAGCAACGAAGAGGTTGCCAAGGTAGTGAAGGACTCCAGAGGCAGAGGCGTAGTTACTTCCACAGAAAACGAGGGAGAGGCGGTCATAACTGCAAGGGTAAACGGCAGAACTGCATCCTGCACAGTGACGGTTCTGGATATCGACCTTGAATTAAACGTGGAAGAAATGTATCTCAGCACGAGAGGGGCGGGAAGTGCCATCAGACTGGTACCCACAGTTGTAGGACCCAAGAGGTCGGTCACGTGGACCAGCTCTAATAGAAGGATCGCCACGGTAAGCGGTGGCAAGGTAACCGGTAAGAAAGAAGGTACCGTGACCGTTACTGCGAAGGCAAATGGTGTAGAAAAGCACTGTACCGTACACGTGGAACCGGGACGGATTTCGATCAATAGAGAGTCTGAACTGCTCTATGTGACCAAGAACGACTCCAATGAGACAGTAGGAGAGTCGAAAGAACTGAAAACAAACATGACAAACGGCGAAGACATAACATGGTCTTCCAACAAAGAAGATATCGTTAAGGTGGTTGGGAAGAATAGAGGTAAGGCTAAGATCACCGCTGTCGGTGTTGGAAAAGCAGTCATAACTGCAACATGTGATGGAAAGACAGACACCTGTATGGTAGAAGTAAAGGAACCGACAACCTCCATAGAAGAGGAGGATGTCTATTTGAAAACCAGGGGCGCGGCCAGAAACTATACCCTTGATTATCATGTAGAGGGACGCAATAACGCAGTATGGACAAGTTCCGATACGAAAGTAGTATCTGTGAGCAGAGGAAAACTTGTCGGTAAGAAAGCGGGAAGTGCAACCGTCACTGTGAAGGCGAACGACGTTGAGGATACAGTGCGTGTTACCGTAACAGATACGCCTACCATTTCGTTGAATCAGAAAGAGTATACCTTGTATACAAAAGGAAAAGGCAATAACGTAGTATTAAAGGCGACAGTAGACGGAGCAAACAAGAAAGTGACATGGTCCAGCGATGCTCCGCAGATCGCAGAAGTAAATAAGAGTGGTAAGATAACGGCTAAGAGTGCAGGGTCGGCGCTCATTACGGCTACAGCTAATGGTGTGACCGCGAAGTGTCTGGTCAATGTCAAAGAACCTAAGATCATGCTGGATAAGAATGAACTGATTATCAAGCCGAATGCTAAGGCGAACCTGTGTGAGGAAACCTCCATGGAGATCATAGGTGAAAGCCAGGCTGTTACATATCAATCTTCTGATGTCAAGACGGTAGCAGTGGATAAAAAAGGTGTTGTAACTGCTAAGAAAGCAGGTCGGGCGACAATCACGATCAAGGCTAACGGCGTAGAGAGCAAATGCTATGTGACCGTGTCGGAGTGTGAAACACACAATTGGGTTCTTGCGGAAGACGATGCAAGCAGTAGACCTGCTACCTGTGAAGAGAGCGGACTGGCTAACGAAGTATGTACGGAATGTGAGGCTAGACAGCAGACTGTTACGAATCCGTTAGGGCATGACTTCGGATCGTGGACCGTGGTTTCCAAGGCAACGGCGACTGAAGTGGGTCTGGAACAACAGGTATGTACAAGATGTAACGAAGTGAATACGAGAACAATTCCCGCTACGAATAAGGGCGAATTGGCGTATGGCTATAAGTTAATGTGGGAAGATGACTTCAACGGGGATACGCTGGACACAGACTCATGGAACGTGGAGCTCCATGATCCGGGCTGGGTCAATGCAGAATTACAGGCGTATGTAAATGATCCGAAGAATATCTATGTAAAAGACGGCAATCTTGTTATTCAGGCAATTAAGGACGGCAATAGCTATACATCCGGAAGAGTCAACACACAGAATAAGCATGATTATACGTATGGAAGATTTGAGGCAAAGGCGAAAGTACCCAGCGGTAAGGGATTCCTGCCGGCGTTCTGGATGATGCCCACCGACGAGAGTTACTACGGACAGTGGCCTAAGTGCGGTGAGATCGATATAATGGAAGTGATGGGACAGGAGACCAATAAGGTGTACAGCACGCTGCATTTCGGTGAACCTCATGACGAGTCGCAGGGAACACTTACATTGGAAGAAGGTGATTTCTCAGAAGAATTCCATGTATATGCATGTGAGTGGGAACCGGGCGAAATCAGATTCTATGTAGACGGTAAGCTGATCCACAAGGAAAATGACTGGTTTACTCAGAAGCCCGGATTTGGAGAGGCAGCATATCCGGCGCCTTTCGATCAGCCGTTCTATATGATCCTGAATGTGGCTGTCGGCGGAAGCTGGGTAGGCTATCCGGATGAGACTACGATGTTTGGGGACAATGCTCAGCTCGTAGTGGACTATGTCAGAGTATATCAGAAGGATCCGGCTGCATATGATATCGATGTAGAGAAGCCGGAGAAGGCGGAAGAGATATTCAGAGAGCCGGATGAAAACGGAAATTATATTATCAACGGCGATTTTGCCAAAGTAGAAGATATGGTAAGTGGCGACTGGCAGCTTCTGACGGCGGAAGGTGGTGAAGCTACGGCAGAGATCAAAGAGAATGCGTTGCATATCACGACAACGAAGGCAGGCTCTGTCGATTACAGCGTACAGATCGTACAGGCTGGTGTGCCTGTCAGGAAAGGTAACCAGTATAAGCTGAGCTTTGATGCCTATGCGGATGAAGAACGTACGATGATCACTGATATCAGCGCACCTTTCCATGGATGGGGCAGATATCTGACAGATACAACGGTCAATCTGACTAAGGAAAAGCAATCCTATGAGTATACCTTTGATATGACATCGGATGATGACGGAAGGGCAAGATTGGAGTTTAATCTGGGCAATCAGGGATCTACAGCGAAGGTTCATATCAGCAATGTCAAACTGGTAAAAACCGATGTAGAAGTGGAAGTGCCGACTGAGGAGAAGAGTGTCCTGCCGGACGGCAACTATGTATATAACGGTTCCTTCGATGAAGGCAATGAAGCTGGGAAATTACGACTTGCATACTGGGATTGGGATATTGACAAGTGCAGAGGTGCAAGCGTATCCGTTACGCGTGACGCTAAGCGTGAACTGAAAGTAGTTGTACCGCAGACAGTACAAAAGCCTGAGGATGTAGTGGTTTATCAGAAGTCTATTGGAATCACAGGCGGTAAGATGTATAAGCTGAGTTTTGATGCCTATGCAGATCGGGCGAAGACAATACAGACTACCATAGCAGGAGAAACATTTACAAGTGATCTGACCACAGATAAGCAAACGTTCAGCTATGAACTTAACACTGCAGAGGGTCTGAACGGTAGCGAACTTCGCTTCCTGCTTGGAGCAGCAGGCACCACCTATATTGACAATGTCAGCATTAGGGAAGAAGGAATGATTGTAAACGGTGATTTCTCCAACGGCATGGTAGGATATGAAGTGTTTGTGGATGGTAGCGCAAAAGCACCTTATTATGTTGTGGACAGTTTGAATGAGGATAATGCGTTCTCCATCGATATTGAAGATACCGGAGATGCGGATTGGAAGATTCAGCTGAAGCAGAACAATATCAAGCTGGAAAAGGATAAGTGGTATAAGATCGGTTTCTACGCAAAATCTACAATGGATAGAGAAATCATGTATGCATTGCAGAGAGACGGTAGTAAACATAATGATGACTGGACACCGTATTCCGGAACACAGCATATCGACCTGACCGGAGAATGGCAGCCCTTTAGCCATACATTTAAGATGACTGAGGATACAGATCCGGAGACAATACTCAGTATTTCCATGGGCGCTGTAAGCGAAAAACAGATTACAACAAAGCATACGGTATTGATTGACAATATCACATTGGAAGAGACAGATCCTGTAGAGATACCGCCGGTAGAAGAAGGTATTGAAATGATTGCGAACGGTGATTTCTCAGACGGTGAGGATCATTGGGTAAATGCAGTTACAAAACCGGGAGAGGCAGAAGTCAGCTTTGCAGGCGGAAAAGCAGTATACAATATTACCAATGTTGGTGATGAAGACTGGCATATCCAGTTAAAGCATAAAGAGTTGTTGACACTGGAAAATGGCGCCGAGTATACAGTGAAATTAAAGATCAAATCCAGTGAGGCAAGGATTGTGAAGTATGCGTTCTTGAATCCTACATATGCCTGGTACGGTGGTGAAGACTTAAGTCTGGCTGCCGGTGTGGAAAAAGAAGTAAATTATAAACTAAAAGTAGATAAGGAAACTAGTGATAAGATATCCTTCGTGATCTCTATGGGTAAGATTGCAGGGGAAGTTACTCCGACATCCACCATCGTGATCGATGACATCAGTGTTAAGAAAATCGGTGGTTCAAGTGAGAAGCCGGCAGCAGAGAATATGATCAAGAACGGTGATTTTGCTAAGGGTGAGGCTGACTGGTACGGTTCTTATATCCATCTAGATGATGCTACTGCAACCAAGTCATTCGAGAATGGAAAGGCAAGATATGAAATAACCAACGCCGGAACCGCAGACTGGAATGTACAGTTAAAGCAGGAAGGTCTGAATATGGAGAAGGGCGCGAAGTATAAGGTGAACTTCAAGATCGGCTCATCTATTAGCAGAGATGTGAAACTGGCGTTTATGGGTGATAAGGACGCATGGTGCGGCGGAGCGGATATCCATTTGACAGCGAATAAACTCCAATCATTTAGCGCGATTGTAGATTTTGGTCATGAGTATGAGTCAGGAACAGTTGCATTCCAGTTATCCATGGGTCAAATTGGTGATGATACATTTGAACCTCATGCGATAGAGATCGATGATATCAGTGTTACGAAGGTTGAAGACGGAACAAAGGCAGATGATGTGACAGAGACAGAAGTTACGATAACACCGCCTGGTGAAAATGGAGAAGATGAATCTGATGAAGAAAATTTGATCCAGAATGGTGATTTTGCTCAAGGTAAGACTGGCTGGAGTGATTACTTCCATACACAGGACGGTACTGCTGTTGCAGAAGGAGAAGCTACATTTACTGATGGCAAAGCAAGATATGAAATAACCAATGCCGGAACCGCAAACTGGAATGTACAGTTAAAGCAGGAAGGTCTGACAATGGAGAAGGGTGCGAGCTACAAGGTGAACTTCAAGATTGCTTCAACTGTCGATAGAACAGTAGAATTTGCGTTCCAGGACGCAGGCGATGGCTGGTATGGCGGCACTGCTGTTGATCTGACGGCGAATAAGCAAAAATCGGTCAGCCGTGTCATAACATTGAAGAATGAAGAGGTTAACGGTTTGCTTAGATTCCAGTTATCCATGGGTCAGATTGGAGAGAAGACGTTAGAAGCCCATGCGATTGAGATCTCCGATATCAGTGTCACGAAGGTTACAGCTGGAACAGATCCGGATGAAGAGAAGGATGAGGAGGTTGAGATAGCACCGCCTACAGCAAGCGAGCCCGAATCGGATGCAAATAGCGATCCGGATACAACAACGCCTCCGGTAAATAAATCTGACGATAATGCCAGCGATGATTCCGGCAAAGCAGAGGAAGTACAGGATGATCAGAATATCGAGAGTCCGGATGATATTTCCGATGACACGGCGGATGATGAAGGCGCAGATGAGGAGATATCCGATTCACAGAATGACAACGGGGATGAGGAAACGTTAGATGACCAAAGCGACAGCGGAAGTCAGAATGAATCCGGAATTGCTGAGGATGGCGAGGTAGAGCCGTGATAGTCAGATAGATAGTAGATAATAGATTATACGATACTCCCTATCGGGAAAACGGATACTGTCATTTAGATCAGACAGTATCCGTTTTCTTTTCCTCGGCAACATTCCAACTGGAATGAGAGTGCAGGTTACGATATTTAAGGGGAGTCATACCGGTATAGCTCTTAAATAACTGTATAAAGTGGCTTTGTGATGAGAAAGACAGATAATTTGTTATCTCGATCAGGCTGTAATCGCAGTACTTCAGGAGATTTTGTGCCTTTTCAATTTTTTTCTCACGGATATAGTCGCTGATCGATATACCGGTTTCCTTTTTAAAAAGACGGGATAAGTAGCTTGTGGATAATCCCGTATAGTCCGCAAGGTCCTCTATTGTGATACGCTCTTTAATATGGGTGTATATGTAGTCGATGCAAGCGCCGGTTGCTTTGGATGTGCCGATATTTCTGACTAAAAGCCGCATTTTGCCGGTGAAGTCCAGTACCATGCGGTCGTGAAGATCGATCACCGCCTGCGTGGTGTGGAGATTGTCAAGCTTCAGAATATAGAAATCACTGAGACGAAAAGCCAGTTCATTTTCCATGCCGGATTCCACACACAACCTTGTAATGAACGCGGTTGTGATCACAAAGTGATATTTCAGATTGGTCACCGGATCGCGCGAGAGTATTCCTACACCTTCGGATTCGGTAAAACGCTTTTCATTGCAGTTTTGATATACGAAATCAATATCTCCGGAGCATACCGCATGAAAAAATAAATTTTCTTCATTGGTCGAGCGGTGGAATATTTCCTCTTCACTGTCCAGTGTCTCCTGTACATGCCAATCCTGTAATAAATCCATTGTATACCATCCCCTATTCAGTAATTTGGTAAGTAGGATTACTATAGCATGAATTTGATATTATGGCAATTACGGATTATATCGAATTGACACCTATACTAATCTAATGATAGAATAATGAACGGTAGCGAAATGTGACAAAAGACAGGAAGATACTGTGAAAATTTTCACAGGCGGATCTGTGCATACGGGTGGATTCGCAGTTTCAGTAAGATTGGAGGAAAGTTATGCCACGCAGAACAGATATTCACAAAGTGTTGATCATTGGTTCGGGTCCGATCATTATCGGACAGGCCTGTGAGTTTGACTATTCGGGAACGCAGGCGTGCAAGGCGCTTCGTAAGCTGGGATATGAGATCGTACTTGTCAATTCTAACCCGGCAACGATCATGACGGATCCGGAGACGGCTGATGTGACCTATATTGAGCCGCTTAATGTAGAACGTTTAGAGCAGATTATTGCAAAGGAACGCCCCGATGCGCTGCTTCCTAATCTGGGAGGGCAATCCGGGCTTAATTTGTGTGCCGAATTAAATAAAGCGGGTATTCTTGATAAATATAATGTGAAGGTCATAGGCGTACAGGTGGATGCCATCGAGCGTGGAGAAGACCGGATAGAGTTTAAGAAGACGATGAATGCGCTCGGCATTGAGATGGCCCGCAGTGAAGTTGCATATTCTGTGGATGAAGCGCTTGCTATTGCAGAGAAACTGGGATATCCGGTTGTTTTGCGTCCTGCTTATACGATGGGCGGTGCCGGCGGCGGTCTGGTATACAACAAGGAAGAATTACAGGTGGTATGTGCCAGAGGTCTGCAGGCCAGTCTGGTAGGACAAGTTCTGGTGGAGGAATCTATTCTCGGCTGGGAAGAGCTGGAACTGGAAGTAGTGCGTGATGCGGACAATAACATTATCACAGTGTGCTTTATAGAGAATATAGATCCTCTGGGTGTACATACGGGAGATTCCTTCTGTTCCGCACCGATGCTGACCATTTCGGAAGAGTGTCAGAAGAAGCTGCAGGAGCAGGCCTACAGGATCGTAGAATCCGTGCAGGTGATCGGCGGTACGAACGTGCAGTTTGCCCATGATCCGGTGACGGACAGGATCATTGTTATTGAGATCAATCCACGTACTTCGCGTTCCTCGGCATTGGCTTCTAAAGCGACGGGATTCCCCATCGCGCTTGTATCGTCCATGCTGGCGGCAGGGCTTACTCTGAAAGATATTCCCTGCGGTAAGTACGGTACTTTGGATAAATATGTGCCGGATGGCGATTATGTGGTTATTAAATTTGCCCGCTGGGCATTTGAAAAGTTTAAAGGCGTGGAGGACAAGCTGGGAACGCAGATGCGTGCCGTGGGCGAGGTCATGAGTATCGGTAAGACCTACAAAGAAGCTTTCCAGAAGGCAATTCGTTCGCTGGAGACGGGACGCTATGGATTGGGACATGCGAAAGATTTCGATACTTTGTCCAAGGAAGAACTGCTCAGAAGGCTGATCACTCCTTCCAGCGAGCGCCATTTCCTGATGTATGAGGCGCTTCGCAAAGGCGCAACGATAGAGGAGATCCATGAGATCACCAAGGTGAAGGCTTACTTTATCGAACAGATGAAGGAGCTGGTGGAGGAAGAGGAAGCGATTCTGCAATGCAAGGGCAGTATGCTGCAGGATGAAATGTTGATCACTGCTAAGAAAGACGGTTTTTCCGATAAATATTTGAGCCAGCTTCTGGAGATCTCCGAGGAGGATATCCGTAACCGCCGTCTGGAGCTGGGCGTGGAAGAGGCTTGGGAAGGCGTTCATGTCAGCGGAACGCAGGACAGCGCATATTTCTATTCAACCTACAACGCACCGGACAAAAATCCGATCAATGAGGATAAGCCGAAGATCATGATCCTTGGCGGCGGACCGAACCGTATCGGACAGGGAATCGAGTTTGATTACTGTTGCGTACATGCGGCCATGGCGCTGAAAAAGCTGGGCTTCGAGACGATTATCGTGAATTGTAACCCGGAGACGGTGTCTACCGATTACGACACTTCAGATAAGCTGTATTTTGAGCCTCTTACCTTAGAGGATGTTCTGAGCATATATAAGAAAGAAAAACCTCTCGGCGTGATTGCGCAGTTTGGCGGGCAGACGCCTCTTAATCTAGCGTCCGAACTGGAGAAGAACGGTGTCAGGATTCTGGGAACGTCACCTTCTGTCATTGATCTGGCGGAGGATCGTGACCAGTTCCGCGCCATGATGGAGAAACTGGAAATTCCTATGCCGGAGTCGGGAATGGCGACCACGGTGGAAGAGGCGCTTGCGATCGCGGCAAGAATCGGTTATCCGGTAATGGTGCGTCCTTCCTATGTGCTTGGCGGCAGAGGAATGGAAGTTGTTTATGATGATGAGAGTATGACGGAATATATGAATGCCGCGGTGGGCGTGACGCCTGACCGGCCGATTCTCATCGACCGTTTCCTGAATCATGCGCTGGAATGCGAGGCGGATGCCATCAGCGACGGCACCCATGCATTTGTGCCTGCGGTGATGGAGCATATCGAACTTGCCGGTATTCATTCAGGAGATTCGGCGTGCATCATTCCTTCTGTACACATTCCGGCGGAAAGTGTGGAGACGATCAAGGAGTATACCAGAAAGATTGCGGAGGAGATGCATGTCAAGGGACTGATGAACATGCAGTATGCTATTGAGAATGGTAAGGTTTTCGTTTTGGAAGCCAATCCGAGAGCATCCCGTACGGTGCCGTTAGTGTCTAAGGTCTGCAATATCCGTATGGTGCCCCTTGCAACAGATATCATTACTTCGGAAATTACCGGGCGTCCTTCACCGATAAGGGAATTGAAGGAGCAGGTGATCCCTAATTACGGTGTGAAGGAGGCGGCGTTCCCCTTCAATATGTTCCCGGAAGTGGATCCCATTCTGGGACCGGAGATGCGTTCCACCGGAGAGGTGCTTGGTCTGTCGCGTTCTTACGGCGAAGCGTTCTTCAAGGCACAGGAGGCGGTACAGTCGAAGCTGCCGCTTGAGGGAACTGTACTGATTTCTGTTAATAAGAAAGATAAGGATGAAGTCGTGGAGGTAGCGAAGAGCCTTGCGGAGGACGGTTTTAAGATCGTGGCTACGGAAGGAACCTATAATCTGATCACGGCGGCGGGCATTCCGGCAACGAAGGCGAAGAAGCTGTACGAAGGCCGCCCGAACGTGGGAGATATGATCACCAACGGCGATTTCGACCTGATCATCAATTCGCCCGTAGGAAAAGACAGCGTACATGACGACAGCTATCTGCGGAAAGCGGCGATCAAGGCAAAAGCGGCGTATATCACGACGGTTGCCGCTGCGAAAGTGACTGCTGAGGGAATCCATTACCTGAAGACCCATAACAGCAGTGAAGTGAAGTCGCTGCAGGAGCTGCATAGTGAGATTCATGATAAAAAATCGTCGCCAGAAAGCGACGATTAAGAGAATGCTGCGCATTCTCCTGAGGTTGTGTTAAATTTTAATTGATTTGATTTTGATTAAAAAACTGCTTGACATTTAAAAAAGTCTGTGATACATTATCTGAAAACTTGAAGCGGAGATAAGAATATGTTTGAAATTAATAAAGTCCTATTTACAATGTTTATTCGAGTGCAGCAGATTTTTCAGATTACGGTCACAGCCTGAGGGCGGCGGAAAGCCGACAAAGCGCATGGCCGTAAGACGGAAAGTCTTATTTGGCTATGCGGTAATCAGGATAGAAGATAGGAGAACCGCATGGTATATACACAAAGGTGTATGTAGCAGAGCGGTTCTCTTTTTTGCGCGTATGGGAGCAATGAGCAACGCGAACGAGTAAGGCGAAGCCTTACGAGTCTGCTCATACGCGTATCATAAGACTACGAGGGAGGAGACAGCAATGCAGGCAATCAAAGTAGAAGATTTATCAAAATCATTCCGGGTAAGGCAGAAAGAAAAGGGAATGCGTGGCAGCATCAAGGCGATCTTTAGTCCGCGGACGGAAGAAATCAAGGCGGTAGACGGGATTTCTTTTGAGGTGGAAGAGGGAGAAATGCTGGCTTTCATCGGGCCAAACGGTGCGGGGAAGAGTACGACCATTAAGATGTTGACAGGTATTCTTTATCCGGATGGCGGAAGCGTGGAAGTGATGGGGCTTGATCCGACGAAAAAAAGGAAGCGGCTCGCTTATCAGATCGGGACTGTATTCGGGCAGAAGGAGCAGCTCTGGACACATTTGACGCCCTATGATAATTTCCGGTTCTTCGGTGCAATCTATGATATTCCGGATAAAGAGACGGAAGAGCGCATAGGGGAGCTTGGAGAACTTTTTGAGCTGGACGCTTTTATCAATACACCGGTCAGAAATCTCTCGCTTGGTCAGCGTATCCGCTGTGAGATTGCGGCGTCCCTGATTCACAAGCCGAAGGTCTTATTCCTTGATGAGCCGACGATCGGGCTTGATCCGGTTGTCAAAGAGACCGTCCGCTCGTTGATCAGACAGATGAACAGAGAACTTCACACCACCATTTTCCTGACAAGTCACGATGTGGGCGACATTGAGAAGCTCTGTAAACGTGTCATTATTGTTAATGACGGGCGGATCGTGTTGGATGACTCCATGGAACATTTGAAATACGGGGATATGCCTTTGGAAGATATTATTGTGGAGATATACAAGTCAGAGGGGAAGGTGACATTGTAATCATGAGGAAATATGCGGTTATTTATCGATCTGTCCTGATGGAAAATCTGCAATATGCGGCTAATATTGCGATGGGGTTTGTCAGTTATTTTATTATAAATTTCGTATTTGTGAATCTCTGGGATTATATGTACGGAACTTCCGGGGAATTAATTGCAGGTTATACGAAAGAGCAGATGATCTGGTATGTCATGATGACAGAGATGATCTGGTTTGGAGCCCGCTCGGCTACGATAGCGAGGCAGGCGTCAATGGATATCCGTGGCGGGAATATCGCTTATATGATGAATAAACCATACTATTATCCGTTGTATATTTTGGCAAAATACATGGGAGAGTGGAGTGTGCAGATGCCCATGTACATGGCTCTTGCCCTAGTGATGGGCATGACAATGGTGGGCGGACTGCCGCGCTTTAGGGCAATTACACTTCCGGCAATTGTTCTGTGCACTGTAATGGGCATTATGATCAATGCGACTTTCAAACTTTGTATCAGTCTGCTGGCTTTCTGGGTTGAGGATGCATCTCCTTTTCAGTGGTTGTATGACAAACTGATTCTGGTGGTGGGAACATTATTTCCGGTTGAAATATTTCCGGATGAATTACAGACGTTATTTAAATTGACGCCGATTTACACAGTATGCTACGGACCGGCAAAACTGGTTGTGGATTTCAGTACACAAAAGTGTGTGGAAATCCTGTCGGCACAGGTCATGTATCTGGCAGCCGGGAGTGTGCTGATGTTCTGGATCTATCGAAAGGGGGTTAAGAAACTGTATGTCAACGGCGGTTAAAAATCAATTGCGGGTATGTCTGCTTTCTGTCAAATACAATATTATGAAAGAAATGGTCAATAAGGTTACTTTCCTCACGAATATTCTTTTTATGATGCTTAACAATGCAGCGTTTATCATACAGTGGACTATTTTGTTTAGTCTGAGGGAGGATATCGGCGGATATACCATGAGGGAGGTCATGTTGTTGTGGGGGCTGATTGCCAGTAGTTTCGGGTTGTCACGTATTTTGTTTGCAAGGGCATTTTACTTACATGAATTGATTGTCAGCGGCAAACTGGACGCTTATCTGGTGCAGCCCAAGAGTGTTCTGCTCAGCGTGATGACTTCCTCTACCGAGACGTCAGCAATTGGAGATTTCCTGTATGGAGTGGTGCTCTTGTGTGTTTTCAGTTTCAATATCGGTCGCTTATTGCTTTTTCTTCTGTTTACGGTAACGGGAGCATTGATCATTACGGCATTTGCGTTGCTGGTGGGGAGTCTGTCTTTCTGGTTTGTGAGAACGGATATGTTCGGGCGCCACATGATCAATTGCATGATTAGTTTTGCGACTTATCCGGACGGTATTTTCCATGGAAAAGCGAGATTCCTGATCTATTATGTCATTCCAGTGGGCATGGCGGTCTATCATCCGGTGCATATTATGGTTGCGTTTGATGCGGGGACATTCCTTGGGGTATTAGGATATACTTTTTGTATTTGGGTGGTGGCGGTTTTCGTATTTTATAGGGGACTAAGGAGGTATTCTTCCAGTAATCTGATGGAGGCAAGGATGTAGAAACTCTTGTGAAGAATATAAGATGTGGAGATGAGCCATTTACGGCACGGAAGTTGTGCCGCAGATGGCTCATCTTCGTTTCATGGAATTCAGGTGTTAAAGGTGCTGCTTTATTCCCGCGAGCAACGAGCCAAGTGACTGCTTGCAGGCATTTGGCGACTGCCGCGAGGGTCAAATACCCCGCCCCTTGGGGCGCTTCAAGATGGATTCCCCGTTGCTTGCGGCTGTGTGGTTCGTTGTCTTAATGCTATCTTAAATAAATTAGTACTTGACATTACATAGTAGTGGGTTTAATCTGATACTAGAATAAGAGGAGGATCATCATGAATCCACAATTTAAAAAAGGAGTATTGGAACTCATCGTCTTAGAATCTGTGTACCAGAGAGATATGTACGGGTATGAGCTTGTAGAAGAAGTCTCACAGGTGATTGACGTGAACGAGGGAACCATTTATCCTCTGCTAAAGCGGCTTACTAATGAGCGGTATTTTGAGACTTATCTGCGGGAATCCTCTGAGGGACCGCCGAGGAAATATTACCATCTGACGGCGGCGGGGATCTTGTATCGGGATTCTTTGTCGGCGGAATGGGAAGAATTTCAGACAAGAGTCAACGGATTTTTGAAGGGGAAGGGCGGACATGAATAAAGAAAAATTTTTATCGGAGCTGAGAGAGTACCTCAGTATATTGGAAAATCAGGAGCAGGAAGATATTCTGGCGGAGTATGCCCAGCATATTGACATGAAGATTCAGAAGGGGCTGAGCGAGGAAGAAGCTATTCGGGATTTTGGTGCGGTCGAGGAGCTTGCGGCGGAAATTCTGGAGGCTTATCACGTCAACCCGGAATTTCGCAAGAAAGGTATTTCGCTTAGAATGCCCAGGCTGAGAGCAGGTACGGGGCGTACTTTTCAGGGATTAAAGGCAGGCATTTCCGGCGCTTCTGCTTCGGAAGGTGACAATACAACGGGAAGCCTGAATCCGGAAACAGATACTACGAATGGCAGAGAGCCTGTATGGCGGCGGGCAGGCAGACGTGTGAAAGAAGCATTGGCAGGCGCCCTGCGGGGAATCGGGAATGGATTCCGATGGATGGGCAGAAAGTGCCGGGCTTTTGCCGGTTGGTGCAGCAGGCCTTTTACAAGAAGAAAAGCAGAAACAGGCGAGGCTTTGCAGAAGAGCCGGGCTGAGCGGAAAGGAACGGAAGAGATGGAAGGGCGTATCGGTAAATTTTTCAGGGCAGTGGGACGAGGAATAGTAATGGCATGGAGATGGTTTGTCGCATTTGGCACCTTTTGCCTGAAGTTTATGTGGAATGCGGCGTGGCTGATGTTTGGTGTATTCTGCGCGTGTATGGCGATGATCGTATTGATGGGAGTCGGTGCGATACCTGTTCTCCTGGCGCAGGGATATCCGTTTGTAGGGATTTTCATGATCTGTCTGGGCGGGCTTCTCTGTCTGGGTTCCCTTTCCTTCGGAGCATTCAGCCTGTTGATCAGGAAGAAAGATGATAATGGAGATGACAGCGGTAATCAATACGGAAAAGACGAAATGACGGAGAAGTCCGATAAGGAGGCAGCGTATGAGCAGACAGCATAAAATATTGATCGGTGTATTTTGTTTAGGGGTGTTACTGTGCGGAATCGGTACAGGTGTGGCGTTTACGGAGTTTAGCGGATTTGAATATGGCGGAAAGTATATCTTAGGTGAGACGGATATGCAGACGGAGGATTTTGATGTGACATTTGTGCCGGCAGAGGATCGATGGACGCTCATAGGTGCCGGCGGGGCATATGTTGCCGGCATGGGGGAGATTCAGACGGATCGCAGTATTCCGGAGAACACTGTTAGGTTTCATGTGACTTATAATGCGAAACGTGCAAAGCCTTTTGTATATCTGGACGAACAGACTAACAGGATTGAATTCTCTTGGTATTGGAGGAATAACAATGACGATACGGCGCTGATGATGGAGGCGAAGGATATTCTGTTGAAGAACCTGAAAGAAGGTAAAATTGCTTCTTTTGACACTGTGGAATTGGAGGAAGTGGCTGTAATGGTCAATCCTAAGAATGAGGACGATGTGAGAGTGGTGTATTAGGCACTGGGAAAACTCTATCGCAAAGATTTCCTGATCAGTAGTCACCTTGCAAATGTCAATCTCAATGAAACGCTTGTGCAGCAGATGGTACTGCGGGATCTTCGGTACGGAACGAATCATCATCGGTACGGATATGAAGAAGAACTTGCTTATATGAAAAACAGAAATTTGTGTCCTATAAAGAGTGACAATGATACGTTTAATATCATTGCGGATAAATTGTATTGTGCAGCTTTGACATATGATGAGCTGACTTTGGCGTTTTATCCTCAATATAGAAGGAGATGTCCGGATTTCTTTGCTGTATGGGAATGTTATGAGCAGGGGGAAAGTAGTGATTAGCTTCTGGGAATTTACTTTTTCAAATATCATGTGAAAAGCAGAGCGGTGGTCAGGTGATGATGCAGTTCTGCTTTTTTATGTTTTTTTAGTAGTTTAGATGTTATAAATTTATATATATAATAAAGTTTGTAGCATGAATGTTTAAAAACTTGTTATTTTATAAAGTTTGTGTCATACTATAAAGGAAGAAATTGATTGAAGGGTGGTGGCATATGCTTAGGAAAGAATCTGCGCTCAAAAGAAGAGATTTATATTTGCGGAAGCTGATCGCTTTTCAGGATACGGAGCCTGTTAAGATTATAACGGGTATTCGGCGATGCGGTAAATCAAGCCTGATGAAGTTGATGATACAATATTTAAGAGATAGCGGTATTTCGGAAGAGCAGATCATAGAGATGAACTTTGAATCCATGGAATATCGAGAGATGACGGTACAGGATATCTATAACTATGTGAAAGACCGCATTCCGCAAAATAAAAGAGTCTATCTTTTTTTTGATGAGATCCAGCGTATTACACAATGGCAGGATGCGATTAATTCCTTCAGGGTGGATTTTGACTGTGATATATATATTACGGGTTCCAATGCATACCTGCTGTCGGGAGAATATGCAACCTATCTGTCCGGCAGGTATATTGAAATCAAAATGCTGCCCTTATCTTTTGCCGAATTTATTGATTTCTACGGGTATACGGTCAAAGAGAGTCAGGGTGCGCTCGGCGGGAGCAAACGTATCTATGATGCCGATGGGGAAAGCTATGAACCGCAGGAGCTTCTTGAGGCATATATGAAATTCGGTGGTATGCCGGGGATCGCAAATGTGGGACTAAATATGGATATGGCAATGACGCTGCTTGATGGCATATACTCTACGGTTGTGGTCAGAGATATCCTTGAGCGGGAGAAGCGCAGAGGGCAGAGGCAGATTACAGATCCTGATCTGCTCAGGAAGATTATTATGTTTCTTGCGGACAATATTGGCAACAATACGTCGATTACATCGATCGGGAACACGCTTGTAAATGAGAAAATTCTTGATATTTCAGAGAGAAAAGGCAAACCGGCAGTACAGACGATTCAGGCTTATGTGGGTGCGCTTTTGGAATCCTATGTGTTCTATGAGATTAAGCGGTATGACGTGAAGGGCAGAGAATATCTCAGGACGTTGGGTAAGTATTATATTGTGGATATCGGACTACGCAATTATCTGCTTGGTTTTCGGGATATGGATACGGGACATGTGTTGGAAAATATCGTTTATTTTGAACTGCTCCGCAGAGGCTATGACGTGGCGATAGGCAAGATCGACGATAGAGAGGTGGATTTCATAGCTACGGATGCGGAAACGAAGCGTTATATCCAGGTGACGGAGTCGATGAACGAATCATCCACGAGAGAGCGGGAGCTTGCGCCGCTTCGTAAGATACGGGACAATTATGAGAAAATTGTTATCGCAAATGAGTGCCTGAACCCGGTGACGCAGGATGGGATCAAGATCGTGCGGATGACGGATTTCCTGCTGGATGGAGGGGAGCGTAGTTTTTGCTTAGAAGAAGCGTTTGTTTGACAGTGCCAAAGTGTCGAAAGATTCTTGTATAAAAGTTGGAAATATAATGCAAACTATTGAATAAATGAATAAAACATGGTATTATAATTCCAATATAGGGAGATTCATATGCTTATTCAAAGACCGGATTATTTAAATTTTTTAATTGAATGGAAAGAGCAGCAAATTATTAAAGTAGTTACCGGTATCAGGCGCTGCGGTAAATCAACACTGTTTGATTTATTCCGTGATTATCTGTATTCTATCGGTGTAGAAGAAGTACAAATCATTTCTGTCAATTTCGAAGAAGCCGAGAATGATGAGCTTTGTGATCATCAGACATTGTATCGCTATGTGAAATCGAAAATGCAGCCGGATAAAATGAATTACATTTTTCTGGATGAAATCCAGCATGTAAAAGATTATCAAAAAGCAGTGGACAGCTTATTTGTGAAAAAAAATGCGGATGTGTATATTACCGGCTCCAATGCTTACTTCATGTCCGGCGAACTGGCAACCTTATTGTCGGGACGTTTTGTAGAACTGAAAATGCTGCCCTTGTCTTTCAGGGAATATGTCAGTGCTTTTGATGAGCCTGTCAGCAAAGAAGAATTATATCGCAATTATGTATATAACAGTTCCTTTCCATATACAGTGGGTCTTGATAGCAGAAGAAATATACATGCCTATCTTGACGGAATTTATAATACGGTTGTTTTGAATGATATTGTTGCCCGTAAGAAGATACAAGACCCATTGATGTTGAAAAGTGTCATTCATTTTATGTTCGATAATATCGGAAATTTGTGTACGGTGAAAAAAATTGCGGACAGCATGACCAGTGCCGGACGGAAAATCTCTAATCATACCGTTGAGAATTATTTGGAGGGAATCATAGACAGCCTGCTGATGTATCGCGTCAGCAGATATGATATTAAGGGAAAAGAGTATTTGCAACTCCAGGATAAGTATTATTTAGCTGATATGGGGCTGCGGTATTATTTGCTCGGTACGCGCGATGTGGATCATGGGCGTATTCTTGAAAACGTTGTTTATCTGGAACTGATTCGCAGGGGATATAGGGTTTATATTGGAAAAATCGGTGCGGTGGAGGTTGATTTTGTCGCACAGGATTATGATGGAAATACAGAGTATTATCAGGTAGCGTGGACCGTGCGAGATGAGAAAACCTTGGAGCGGGAACTCATACCGTTAGATTCCATAGCAGACCATAATCCCAAATGCCTGCTGACGATGGATAATGACCCGCCGGTGTCGCATAATGGTATTAGACAGGTTTTCGTGTTGGACTGGCTTCTGGATAGGTAGCAGTAATGGTCAAATTGATATGGCTGTTTTTACGGATATTTCGAGACTTGAGGATTTAATGTTAGAAGAAATCATATCCGTTGAATAACCCCAAAGTGTGCAGTCTATGATAAGTCATGAAATTAAAAAGCAGAGCAATGGTCAAATGGTGGTGACGTTGCTCTGCTTTAATCTTTTTTTGTAGTTCTTCCGACGATGTAGTCTATACTTACGTTGTAATAATCAGCCAGTTTTATGAAGACTTCTATAGGGATGTTGATCTTGCCGAGTTCGTATTTGGAGTAGGTGGTTTGTTTGATATTCAGGTAGTCAGCCAAATCTCGCTGCTTCTTATCATTGTCTTCTCTTAGATTTCGGATGTTTGGAAATATCATCATATTATGCTTCTCCATATGTGAAAAGTTATTTTTATTATAAATAGTCATGACAGGACTATTGAAAATAGTCGTAATACGACTATGATATATTTGTGTTGCGTCGCGAAGTATAGACAGAGTAATGTAAGCCCGCAATATACGGGCTAATAGATGAGAATTGAAACACTGATGAAAAGAGGGACAGATAAGATGAGAAACAGAAGAAGTGTGGGAAACGGGAAAAGATTATTGGCAGGATGGCTGTGTGTGGTTCTATTTACGGTTACTATTATCTGCCGCAGATTGTCCCGGCAGTAATTATGTTCGCAGTCAGCTTTTTACCGGGGATGCTGAACCATGTTTATATTTTTTACTACTTTACGACGGAAAAGATAGGATTGGCGAACATACTCACTTTTTTGAGAGGTTTTGCTGTGCTGGTGTTGTCGGCGCTTTGCTTTTCCTGTATTCAGCTTCCGGGACTAATCTGGCTGTCTTTTGCGGTAGCGGAGGGTGTGACGCTTCTTGTGAACATGGCTGTGGTCTGTACACGGTGTGAGAGGAACGAACATCTTAAGGGAATGCTTATGCTGGATGACCGCTATGAGGAAGAGGAGAGGTATCTTGCATTTACAGTGGAGAATACGGCGGCGGCCGCCGCGGAGGCTTCGGAGAAGATCACTCTTTTCTGTAAGGAAAAAGAGATGTCGTCAAAGATTTCCATGACCATCGGGCTGGCGGTGGAGGAAATGCTGCTCATCATATTTGAGCATTGCCTTTCCGATCGGGAGGGGCAGTTTGCGGATGTCCGGATCATGCGGATGGATAAGGAGATCATCCTGCATATGCGGAGTGCGGGCAGGCTGTTTGATCCTATTACGTATTATAGGGAGAAGAAGGCGGAGGCACTGCAAAGGGGAGAAGTGCTGGAGGATGACAGTTTAGGCATAGAAATGATTGTGAAGCAGGCGCAGGATGTTACTTTCAGCAGAACTTTCGGCACGAACAATCTGACCATATTGTTGTATGAGGATTAATCATGTAGATATGCAGGTTCTGAGAGGAACCAGCAGAGAAGAAAGAAACATTTTGTGATATGAAATAATCTGCATATTATACAAATGCATGCTGGGATTGACAACGTGCATAATAGAAAAATCAGACGCTAAGAAGGTAGCCAATATTTGGCGCCTGAAATACTTTTTAAAATGATCATGCGTTGGTAGATTAAGAAAATTTTAATGGAATTTTGTATGTATACGTGATAGTATAATGAAGTTGTATAATGCAACAAAAAAATTTTAGTAATGACTTTCTGGGAGGTATGTATATGAACAAGCATAAAAAGATAACCATATTGGTATGTGCTTTTCTAATGACTTTGTGTATTGCCGCTTGTGGGCAGGCAAAAGAAGATGAATTTGCTGCAAATCAGCAGGAAAGCGATATACAGACGATTGAGGGAACAGATTCAGAGATAAAAGAAGATGAAATCATAAATGCAGAGGAATCCTCTGTAAATCAACAGGAAAGCAATGTGCAGACAGTTGAGAATACAGATTCAGAAACAAAAGAAGATGAAGCCATAAATGCAATGGAATCATCTGTAGATCAGACGGAAAACAGTACACAGATGGTTGAAAATCCGGATCTGGAAAAGACGGCAGAAGAACTGTTAGATTTATTTATCGATGGCTCAATAGATGCAGTTGACCCTACAGATTTGACATCGGCATTTTATTTTACTGATTTAAATATGGACTCTGAAGAATGGGACTCATATTCTGTTGGGGAGAGAGTCGATCTAGACAATGATGGAGAAGATGAACTGGTTATCAGCGGTCCTTATGGCGGAATATACCTTGATGCGCGTAATAACAAGGTATATATATTTGCAGCAGGAGAAGGCAATGCTCTAATGCTTTCTTATACTTATTATAATGGAGCTGTATGGATTATGTATAGCAACAGCATGAATGCAGGATATGAAGCTTACCATATGGAAAAATTTGAAGGAGCTGATAACTTAGTTGCAGAAATGAATTTCGGTGAGGAACTTGTTGACCCAAATGATTCAGAGTCTGAAACGAAATATACTTTGAATGGTACTATAATTTCATATGATGAATATACAGAATTATGCAGCAAAATTTTCGCTGCTCAGGTAGATACAAATTGAAAGAAACATTAAGTTTGTTAAGAAAGATATAACATAAAAAATGAATACAGTTTACCTTTTGGCAGCGATTATCTTAACAGACAATCAGCTGCCGTTTTTTTCAGAAACTATCAATTACAATATAGAAAGTATGGATTATCAGAAAATATTGACAAGTTGCAGCAGTCAGGACCGGCGGATCGACGCCTCCTGCACGGCAACATAGTAAATACCGTACAGCAATATAAAGAAAATATAAGAGATACCAAGTGCTCTCATAATCCACAGGTGATTGTCCATGGCGTTGAGATGGAAAACCGCCGATCGCATTTTCAAAGCAATGATATACACAAAGCTGCCGCTGATCATAAACGCCGGCAGGAGAGGAAGCAAAAAGATCAGCGTGAACCGACGGTTGTTTAATTGGGTGATCAGTTTTTCATTCATTCCAAGCCGGCTCAAAATATGATCCTGTCTACGCGTTTTCTCTCTGTCACTGAGAATCTGTGTCGCGAGGATCGCCGAGCCGGTGATTTCGAAGATCAACGCAAGGTAAAACAGGCAGATTGCCATAGAGTAATATATTACTAAATTATCCTGGTCACCCCACCTGCCGGTGAGGTAATCTGCATCCTGCAACAAGGATGTGGCTCCTAGATCTATATCGTCAACCCATGTGCTGACCGCAACATTTCTTTCTAGCGGGACAAGCCCGTCGCAGAGCTGCATGAGGCGTTTCGGATCACTGCTGTCAAGAGGCGACTCTGTTATGACTGCAAGCAGACTGTATAATACTTTCATCCGGTTCACGGCAGCATCAGGAACGATCACGCAATAATCCCAGCCGTTTCCGTAAGTTTCCATCTGGTTGAAGGGTTCGCAGAAAATACCGTCCGCCGCAAAAGAATATCCGGCACGGTTTAAATCATCTCTTTCCCGAATCAAGCTTTGGAAAGCATTTTCCAGCGCGGGCATACAGTGTACATAGCAAAGGGACGGATCAAGAGATACGGAATGATAGCCGAGCATTTCACGCAGCTTCTGATAGTCGCTCTGCCGCATATAGGTGTCGTATTTGTATTCTTTGTACAGGAATATATCGCCGCTTCCTGTGTCTGTGATAACTCTGTTTCGGACTGTGAGGAAATCATCTTTTTCATCGGTATATATGCCGTAGCTGTGGCATGACCGGATCGGGAAATTGCTGCGCAAGGTGTTTTCATAGCTTGCAAAGTCGTACAATTCCGATTGGTGCAGGATCATTATATCAAACACGCGCTGTTCCACATGCTGATCGGCAATCATGTAGACGGATGTGCCAATACCCATAAAAGTCAGAGACAGCATGAACAGAACCGACAGAACACCCAGGACGGTACTTGTGGAACGGATCTTCGCTGTAAATTCCCGGAAGATCACCAGCCTGTTATGACGGTATTTCCATTCGGTGCGCCCTGCATAATGTGTGACAAGGAAGGCGGGAATGCTTTGGAAAAAACCGATCAAAAAAAGTGCAAGGCAGATGATTCCGATCAAAATATCATAGCCGTTGCCAATGGGCAGAGTCGTAATCAGGAATACGCCCACGCAGCCTGACAGCACGGATATGACCAATACAACAGCAGCAAAGGCATTACCTGTTACCGGACTTTTTTCATTTTGACGGTCAAACATCAGCAGGTCGTGAACGCTTATTTTGCGCACCCATTTCCGGTTTTTACGGATCGCGCGAAGGAGGATGGACAAGAAATACAGGAGTGTAAGCCCCGTGGCGTTCCATGAAAAGTGAAAGCGGAATGTATACTTTATCCCAAACATATGGTCAAGGACCGATTCCAGAATCTGTGACAAAAGGATACCGACAGGCAGTCCCAGCACAAATGAGCAAGCGCCGATCAGAGCATTTTCATAGAAAACAAGTCTGCTGACGGAGCGGTTCGGAATACCGGACAGCATGTAGATACTCAGTTCCCGGCTGCGCTTTTTCAGGATAAAATTAGTCATATAGCCGACGATCCAGCCCATGACAAACACGACCATCAAGGAGGCAGCTACGATCATGTAGGGCAGTATCTCTGCACCGGAAAATGTTTTGAGCATATCTGAAAAGACCAGAGTATTGAAAGCATACATAAATGAAACCGTACACGCCAGAGTGATAAAATAGAGGGAATACTCTCTGGACTGCCGCTTGGCATTGCGGATCGATAATTTTCTCAGCATGGTCTGTCACCTCCTAACAGAGAGAGCACGTCAAGGATCTCATGGTAGAAAATACTGCGTGTTTTCTCGCCTTTTCGTATTTCATTGAAAATCTTCCCGTCTTTTAAGAACAGAATGCGGTCTGCGTAGCTGGCACAGAATGCGTCGTGCGTCACCATGAGGATCGTGGCGCCGAGGGCTTTATTGAGATCCGACATGATCTCTAACAGAATACGGGAAGAGTGGGAGTCCAGCGCACCGGTGGGTTCATCCGCCATGACCAGCTTAGGGTCACAGATTACGGCACGGGCAAAGGCGCAGCGCTGCTTCTGACCGCCGGATACCTGAGAAGGGAATTTCTGCAGTGCATCGCTTATCTGTAATTTTTCCGCAATTTTATACACACGATCATCGATTTCTTTAGGGGAAACGCCGCTGATCGTCAGGGGCAGGGCGATGTTTTCTTCCAGTGTCAATGTGTCCAGCAGGTTGAAATCCTGAAAAACAAAACCGAGATTGTCACGGCGAAATGCCGCTATGTCATTATCATCTATGGAAGTAATATCTTTTCCGTCTAAGAAGATATGTCCGGCGCTTACGGTATCGATGGTGGAGATACAGTTGAGCAGCGTAGTCTTGCCGGAGCCGGAAGCGCCCATAATGCTGACGTATTCGCCGGGACGGACTTGGAAGCTGATGTCGTCAAGGGCTTTGGTGACGGTGCTTTGGCCGCCGTAGTATTTTTCGATGTGCTCTATGTGGAGTACAGGGGTGGGATGAGTGGTGGGTGTGTTGAGGCTGGTAAATTTTGAATTCTCTGTGGTCGTATTCGAAGAAGTTCTTTGTATAGAAGTCATTGTGCTGCCGCCTTTCCGATAGAGATTGTGATGTTTTTATTTATTTTACATACGGATTCACGGGTATGGTATAGAAGTTGTTTGATTTTATCTAACAAATTTGTAAGATACGGGAAGGCGTTTTCTCAAATCATCAGACATAAGGCGGATAGGAGTATTTGTGTAGTCGTATGCTTTAATATGTGCTATACGGCGGCTATATTTTCAGATGATCGCTTTTCGGAAAATACAGCAGAACAGTGGTGCTCTTTCCTGTCTCCGATTCAATATCAATACCGATTCCCAGTTTGGCACAGAGCTGTTTGCACAGATACAGACCGATTCCGGTCGCGTTTGCCCCGCCTCTTCCGTTGCTGCCGACGAAGCCTTTATCGAAGACGCGGCTTATTTCACTAGGTTTGATACCGATGCCGTTATCCGTAACAGACAGGGAGACGTAGTTTTCCGTATTGTGCGATGCGATTTGAATCACCGGCGGCTGATCGCTGCGGTATTTGATACTGTTAATAATGATCTGGTTCAAGATGAAGCAGATCCACTTTTGATCCGAATATACCGTGTCCGTAACGGAGTCAGTATGCACGCAGACATTATTCTGAATCAAAAATTGTTTGTTGCGGGCAAGAACCTCCAACACGCAGTCTTTTAGTGAGATTTCTTTGATCAGATAATCCTTTTCCACGCTGCCGAGACGGGCGTAAAACAAGACTTTTTCCACTTCCTGTTCGATCAGTTCCGTCTGCGTTTTAATCTTGCGTGTGACATCTGTCTTATGATTTTCACAGATCAGTTCAATGCCCGTGATGGGAACTTTGATCTCATGAATCCACTGTTCGATATAATCCCGGTATTCGGTATTGATCCGCCGGGAGTCGGCGATCTCATCTGTCATATCTTTCAGTGCAGTCTTAAGCAGGCGGAAATAGACTTTTTCAAGCTCCGTTTCCGGCTTGTCTGCAATTTCCGCTAACAGGTATTTCTGATCTAAGGAATCCAGAGTGGACAGGAGCGAACGGATTCTCTTCTGCTTACCCAGATAATCAGTCCATATGGTAAAAAAGAAAATTCCGGCAAAGCACAGCCATAGCAGAAGCAGTTCGGATGTACCGAGCCCGAAGAAAAACAGGAGGACGGAGAAGAGCAGACCGCCGGCAAGGCAGATGAGCAGGATTTTTTTGTTATCATTAATATAGTCCGAAAATTTCATATTTTATACCCCATGCCGCGCTTCGTCTGTATCAGGTCATCAGCTCCGAGACTGCGCAATTTCTCTCTGATCCGCATGATGTTTACGCTCAGAGTGTTATCGTCGATGTGGATTTCATTGTCCCACAGATATTCCACCAGTTCCAGGCGGGTGACGATCTCGTTCGGGTGTGTGAAGAAGTAGTGCATGATCTTCAACTCCGTTTTGGTCAGCTCGATCTCCTGCGTCCTGAAGGAAAGGGTTCCGGCGACAAGGTTCAGTTTGATACCTTTATATTCTGCATGACAATTTTCCGCAGACGCCGTACCACATCGGCGCAAAAGGAGATTAATCCGCGCCAGCAGAACGGGGATGTTGTAAGGCTTAGTGATATAATCATCTCCGCCGAGCGTCAGTGCCTGCAGTTCGTCCATCGCGGTATTTCGCCCTGTGATGAAGAGGATGGGTGTTGCTGAAAAGCTGCGGATGGAGGTGCAGAGAGTATAGCCGTCCTGTCCCGGCAGGTTGATGTCCAGTAGGATCAAGTCAGGGGAAAAAGAGCGGACTTGGTCGATGGGATCGGCAAAGTCAGTGACGGTGTCTACGGTGTAGCCGGTGTTGGAGAGGAGGAGTTGGAGTTCTTCGCGGATCAGGGGATCATCTTCGATGAGTAGGATTTTGGGTTTTGTAGGCATTGGTGCGGGCTCCTTTTTATTTTATAGAATAATTTAATTATAACGCGATAATTGCGCGATGCAATACACTACACAATGATAAACAAATGTAGTATTATATAATTGTAAAAAGGGAATGTGTATCGGAGATAAACGATGCACATAAAGAAAGCCGCGGAAGTTTTTTCTGCGGTTTTCTTTATGCGATCATAATATTTGCAATGGACTAATTTGTGTTCGGACATTAATTTGTATCCGTTAATTTGTATCTGGAAGCATTTGACTTGCACTTACAATTTGTGAAAAAAGAATGAAGAGTATTGAACCGGTCCGGTAAAAAAGATATAATGAGTGCAATATATTTTTGACGTATATTTATATGATTACTATTATATTAAGAAAAATACATTACCGCAGAAAGGACTACGAATGGACAAACTAAATACGCTAAAGAAATATTTCGGCTATTCCGCTTTTCGGGAAGGGCAGGAAGCTCTGATCGACAATATCTTGCAGGGGCGGGATGTACTGGGGATCATGCCTACCGGTGCCGGAAAATCGATCTGCTATCAAATCCCCGCACTTCTTTTATCAGGAATCACATTGGTCATCTCGCCGCTTATCTCCCTCATGAAAGATCAGGTACACGCATTGAATCAGGCAGGCATTCATGCCGCTTATATCAACAGTTCGTTGAACGAATCCCAGATTTCAAAAGCACTCAGGCTGGCAGCCGCGGGACAGTACAAGATTATCTACGTCGCGCCGGAGCGTTTGGAGACTTATGAGTTTATGCAGTTTGCAAGACATGCAGAGATTTCTATGGTGACGGTAGATGAGGCACATTGCATTTCCCAGTGGGGACAGGATTTCCGTCCCAGCTATTTAAAGATCGTGCAGTTTATCAGAAAGCTTGAGAAAAGACCTGTTATCAGCGCATTTACGGCTACGGCGACGGAAAATGTGAAAGAGGATATTGTCTGCGTTCTGGGACTTAATGATCCTTATGTGCTGGTCACGGGATTCGACCGTAAGAATCTGTATTATGCAGTGGAGACGCCTGCCGGCAAAGACAAATATGTATTACAATACATAGGGGAACATGAAGCGGAAAGCGGCATTATCTATTGCGCTACCAGAAAAAACGTGGACACATTATATGATAAGCTGCGTGCGGAGGGAATTGCGGTGACGAAATACCACGCCGGATTAAGCAGCGAGGAACGCAGACAGAATCAGGAGGATTTTATCTACGACAAGAGCCCTGTCATGATTGCAACGAATGCGTTTGGTATGGGAATCGATAAGTCAAATGTGCGCTATGTCATTCATTATAACATGCCCCAGAGTCCGGAAAATTATTATCAGGAAGCGGGCAGAGCGGGAAGAGACGGAGAGCGGGCGGAATGTATCCTGCTTTACTCGGCGCAGGATGTCATGATCAACCGTTTCCTGCTGGAGAATAAGGAGCAGAAAGGGGAGTATACGCAGGAGGAAATGGAGGCGATCGCGGAGCGGGATGAGGAACGTCTGCGAATGATGATCTATTACTGCCTGACCACGGACTGTCTGCGGGAATATATACTCCGCTATTTCGGGGAACATGGGGCAGGACACTGCGGTAATTGCCGGAACTGTCTGCGGGAGTATGAACAGATCGATGTGACGGAGGCAGCGGTGAAGATTATCACCGGCATCAAAGAAGTGCGGCAACGTTACGGGATCAATGTGATTGCGGGAATGCTCGCCGGGGAGAATCGTGCGAAGCTGCGGGAATACGGTGTCACGGCGTATGAGTCTTTCGGCAGTCTGCGGGGCATGCGGGAAGTGGAAATCAAGGAGATTATTAACCGGATGCTTGTGCAGAATCTGCTGTTGATGACCAATGATAAATATGCTATTCTGAAAATTACTTCCGAGGCGGACGCAGTCATGGCAGGTGATGCAAGTGTCATTTTGAGAAGGGCAAAGAAAGAGCCTGGGCAGGAGACGGAGGGAAGCAGACGAAAGAAGAGCGGTAAGGCGAAGGCGCGCAAGTCTGATATTCTGAATTCCAGAGGATTGGAGCTTTTCGAGCAGCTTCGTCTGCTTCGGACAGAGATTGCCAGAGAAGAGAATGTGCCGCCGTACATCATTTTTTCAGACAAGACACTGGTAGATATGTGTGTGAGGGTTCCGCTTAACAAGACCGACATGCTGGAGGTGTCCGGAGTCGGTGAGAATAAATACGAGCGGTACGGGGAACGTTTCTTAGGCGCGATCGCAGACTATACGGGAGGTGTACGGGAGAAGTTTTATTTCGGGGATGCGGAGGAATTGTGAAGGAACCAGAGGCTGCAGATGAAAAGATTATCGGGACTGTGACGGAGAGGAATGATAATGGAAAAAAAGAAATTTGAAGCCATGCTTGTACTGATTGTTCCGCAGGTAGTTAATTTGATCGTTGAGAGTTATCCTTACGATGAAGTGGAGGCGTCTAAAGAATTTTATAGCTCGAAAGTATATTCTTTTTTGGAACAGGAAGATACTAAGCTGTGGCACTTGAGTCCATTGACATTGTTTAATATGTTTGATGAAGAAAAACAGACAGGCATGTTTACATTTCCAGAGGAGGTTTGAGCATGAGCAGAGAAGGCGATTTTTTAATTTATTGTATTGAACAATATAAGTCGGCAAAAGGGCTAAACGGTATACAAGTATCTGAGTTATTCAGTAAATATAAAGTGTGGGAGTATATATATTCTTGTTTTGAAGCACTGCATACAACAGGGGAAAAATATATTATTGAAGATATTGATTTATATATCGAGACTAGTGGGGTGTAGTAACATAAGTGTCCGCTAAAAGAAATTAACAGTGTAGGTGACTAAGCAGACGTAGTGACAGGTGTGAAGGGTTTTTGATCCTTCACACCTTATTTTAGTTTACCGCTATCGATCTGCTTTTGATGAATTTGAAAATGAAATAATAGAACAAAAGTCCGATTGATACTTTGGAAAATACTTCTCCGACCTGATCAGTAAAGGTGACTGACAGTATGATCCGTGCCACGATAATTCCGAACATTGCCACTAACGCTTTTAATATGCTTTTCATATTCATATCTCCTTTTGTTTTTTCTTCCCGTGTGTAGAGGGATGTTTGACTTCCTTAAATTACAATATCAAATATTGCTGTCCGGTTCCATTGATTTGTCTTACAGTTATACGCTGTAACTTACAATTATGTAAGATTAACTTTTTCCAATGAATCATTACGGAAAACGGTCCATATGGAAAGCTTCTTGTTTTGTAAGGTAAATGCAAGCCGCCCGTAATGTTTCCGCAAGGTAGCAATGTTAAAATCATGATTAACAAAAAGAAGAAGTGTCCCGGCATTATATGTACATGAGAGGCAGCGCCGCTAATTTCGTCAATGGCAAAACAGTATGCTGCGGGAAACTTCGGAACGGAGGCTGGAATGAAAAATAAGATATTGATCGGAATCGGAACTGCTATTGTAATTGCTGTATGTTTGGTAAATTTATTTGTGTACGTTTTTGCCCAAAATGACAGCGGCTATTATTATGTGCAGATTGACAACAGCAAGATTGAACAAGGAAATTCACGGGACGGTGTCGTTGACTTTCAGGGAGGAATGGATTATTCCTACACGCTGTCGGCTTATGATGAAAAAGGCAGGCGGACAGATATTACTTTCGGAACGTCAAGAGAATTGAGAGAGGGTGCGTTCCTGCAACTGACGGTGAAGCCGTTGCGCGGTGTGGTCGAGTGGGAGGAAGTACAATATGACCAGCTTCCCGTGGATGTACAGAGGCGTTTACAGCCTTGATCACAGGACTTCGTTGACAGTCGTATAGCAAAATAAATGACATAGATGATATAGCGGCAAGCCAATCAAAGGTTTACCGCTGTTAGTTTGTCCGGAACACTTTGCTTTGTGATTTTTATGTAATATAACATAAAAATCAGTTGCCTTATTACCATTTATCCAATATGATTTAAAGATAGGGATAAAATTTGATAAGACACGGCAAAACAGCAGAAAAGAAGAGGGTTAGGCTATGGCAACTTTGTATATTAATGAAAAAATCAAAAAAGGACATATTAATCCCGAAATCTACGGACATTTTTCGGAGCATCTCGGAAGGTGTATTTATGAAGGACTGTATGTCGGAGAAAATTCCGACATTCCGAATGTAAACGGTATGCGAAAAGATGTTGTAGCTGCTTTAAAAGAGATTAAGATTCCGGTACTCCGCTGGCCGGGCGGCTGTTTTGCGGATGAATATCATTGGAAAGATGGTATCGGACCAAAAGAAAACAGAAAGAAAATGATTAATACGCACTGGGGCGGTGTGGTCGAGGATAACAGCTTCGGTACGCATGAGTTCTTCGAGCTGTGTGAACAGCTCGGCTGTAAGACCTATGTAAACGGTAATGTCGGAAGCGGCACGGTACAGGAGATGAGCGAGTGGGTAGAATATATCACATTTGACGGTGTCTCTCCGATGGCGGAACTGCGGAAAGCAAACGGTCATGAGAAACCATGGAAAATCGATTACTTCGGTGTCGGAAACGAGAACTGGGGATGCGGCGGTAACATGACGCCGGAGTATTACGGCAATCTGTACAGAAGATATCAGACTTATGTAAGGCAATATCGCAGTGATGCGCCGATTCGGAAGATATGCTGCGGCGCCAATGCGGCGGACTATTTCTGGACAGAAGGCGTCTTAAAGACTTGTACGGCGGCGCCGGCTCCCGGTCCTGAGGCGGATAACCCGGGCTTTATGAACGGTCTGTCACTGCATTATTATGTGCACCCCGGCGTATGGGAACATAAAGGAAGCGCGACGGAATTTGACAGTAAGACCTGGTATCAGACTCTTTTCAGGGCGGTCTGTATGGAAGAACTGATAAAGTGTCACGGTGCCATTATGGATCAATATGATCCGGAGAAGAAGATCGGTATGATGGTGGATGAGTGGGGTTGCTGGTTCGATGTGGAGCCGGGTACGAATCCGGGATTCTTATATCAGCAGAATACCATGCGGGATGCGCTGGTAGCGGGTATTACCCTTAATATCTTCAATAAGCACTGTGATCGTGTCAAAATGGCATGCATTGCACAGATGGTTAATGTGCTGCAGTCTGTTATTCTGACGGAAGGACCGAAGATGATTTTGACGCCGACGTACCATGTTTTCCATATGTACAAACATCATCAGGATGCTAAGCTGGTTGAAAGCTGCATGGTTGGCAATAAGATCATAGGCGAGGGAGAATATCAGGTGCCGACGCTCAGTGAATCGGTGTCTGTCAGCGAAGACGGCACGGTGAATATAACGGTAGGTAATTTATCCGTAACGGAAGATGCTCCGGTGGAGATCTCGTTCGCGGAACTTACGCCTTCCCGTATCGAAGCCGCAATTTTGACGGGTGCGATGCGTGCACACAATACTTTTGAGGAGCCGGAAAATGTGAGAGAAGCTGCATTTGATGATTTTAAGGCGGATGGCAGGAAAATCAGCTTTACTGCACCGGCATGCAGTATAATCAGTTTCCGCGTGCAATAATGGGGACAGAACAACGAATCGAGGCAAAGCGGATTTGCAGAAAATGCCTGACCACGGATATGGATGAGAAAGAGTATTTTGCGAATCTGCATGCCTATATTGCAAATCTGGATGCCGATATTAAGGCGGATCAGGAAATATACGAAAAGAGACTTGCCGTTTGTAAGCAGTGTGATTTGCTGGCTGACGCTATGTGCAGGGCATGCGGCTGTTTCGTGGAATTGCGCGCGGCTATAGGGAAGAATTCCTGCCCGTACGATAAATGGAAGGCGCAAACGAAAAGAGGGATATAGGACTATGAACGAGTATCGGGTAAAAAAGATAGATCACATAAAAGAAATAGTAGTACAGGTGCCGGGGTCAAAGAGCATTACGAACCGGGCGCTTCTGCTGGCAGCCTTGTCCGCGCACAAATGTACACTGCACGGCGTTTTATTCAGTGACGATTCCAGAGCTTTTCTGGACAGCCTTGAAAAATTAGGCTTTGAAGTACAGGCGGATGAAGAGACGAAGGATGTGGTGATTCAGGGGTTAGGCGGTAAGATTCCCAATAACCATGCCTCGATCAATGTGAGAAGTGCGGGCACTGCGGCAAGATTTCTGACGGTTATGCTGGCGCTGGCGGGAGGAGAATATGAACTTCAGGCCTCGCCGCAGATGTGTAAACGTCCCATGAAGCCGCTTTTGGATATTTTGAAACAGGCAGGCGTTGAATTTACATTCATCGGGGAAGAAGATCATTTTCCCTTCGTGATGAAGTCACAGTCGGTTTCCATGAAAGAGGTTCAGGTGGATACCGGAATCAGCAGTCAGTTTGCCAGTGCGCTTCTCATGTCCGGAGTACTTCTTCCGGATGGAGTGACGGTGCTACTTTCAGGGGATCGGGCGGAAGGTTCCTATATTAAAATGACGCTTGCCATGATGGAGCAGTTCGGAATCAAACCGGTTAAGCTTAAGAACGGATATCGGATTCCGCATACAGAGTCCTTTGGGGTGGAACAATATCAGGTAGAGCCGGATGTGTCCGGAGCATGTTATTTCTATGCAATTGCGCCGTTATTACAGACTGATGTCAAAGTAAAAAATGTTCATATGGATTCTCTGCAAGGCGATATTAAATTTTTGCAGGTATTGGAAAGCATGGGCTGTATGCTTACTGACGAAGCCGATGGCGTGAAGATGTCAGGCAGCGGTCTTACAGAATATCCGGGAATGGATGTTTCAATGAAAGATTTTTCCGACCAGACCATGACAATGGCGGCGCTCTCGCCCTTTGCCAAAGGACCGACCCTGATTCGGAATATCGGTCATATACGGTTTCAGGAGACAGATAGAATTCATGCCGTTTTGACAGAACTTACCCGCATGGGAATAGAATGTGAAGAAGCGCCGGAATGTGACGGAATCAGAATTATGCCCGGAACGGTGGAAGAATGCAAGGTGGAGACCTATGAGGATCACCGCATGGCAATGGCCTTTAGCCTGGTCGGTCTGAAAACAGGTAAGATAACGATTAGGAATCCGGAATGCTGTCGGAAAACGTTTGAAAATTATTTTGAGCTGATTGATGGACTGTATTAGAGAGGAATTTGCCATGGCGGATAATGCAGAAAAAGAATTGTGGGATATTTATACGAAAGATCGGGTGAAGACCGGCAGATTACATAGACGTGGCGAGAAGATGAAGGACGGAGATTATCATATGGTGGTCCATGTCTGCATTTTTAACAGCAAGAATCAACTGCTGATTCAGCAGAGGCAGCCCTTTAAAAAGGGATGGTCTAATATGTGGGATATCACGGTGGGCGGCTCCGCTTTGCATGGAGAGAGCAGCAGTCAGGCGGCAGAGCGGGAAGTGTTTGAAGAGATCGGTTTAAAATTGGATTTGTCAGAGACCAGACCGGATTTTACGATCAATTTTGAGGATGGATTCGACGATTATTATCTGTTGGAACGGGAAGTGGATCTGGACGAACTCCATTTACAGGAAGAGGAAGTTCAGGCTGTCCGGTGGGCGGATAGGGAAGAGCTGCTTCAAATGCAGGAGCAGGGAATTATGATTCCTTATTGGTTTCTGGATAAATTATTTGAGGTGCGCGGCTACGATGCGCATGGCAGTCAAAAACGGGATATAGAGGTTAAATTTGCTGCGCCGCACCGCCTTGCTTCTTGGATGAGTCTGGTGGAAATTACAAGGGATAATTTTCCGGGTCTGGAGACACAGGAACTGTTAAACGAATATCGGGATACGGTCATTAAGAATATGGAGAGGCAAAGCGCCATATGCGCGTTACATGGCAATATAGTCGTGGGAATTCTGCTTTTTTCCACAAAGCACAATATGCTGTCTTGTATGGTGGTACATCCTGAGTATCGCAGACGCGGAATCGCGAAAAAGATGATCGATTTAATGCTGACCAGATTAGATCAGACAAAAGATATTACCGTTACGACATTTCGTGAGGATGATCCGAAAGGAGCTGCACCGCGGGCGTTGTATCAAGCTTTGGGATTTCTTCCGTCAGAACTATGCATCGAGCAGGGCTATCCATCGCAGGTGTTTGTGTTGAAGGGGAAAATACAATAAGGGATAAGAAGATAGAAGAGTGAAAGGAACTGTCGATCAGTCGTGACAAGACGGGAAGCATATAAAATTCTGGGGATTTCACCGGAAACGTCGAAAGATGAAATCAAAAAAAGGTACAGGCAGCTTATGTTTCAAGTGCATCCGGACAGTGTCGGATCATCGGCGGAGAGCTGTCGATACAGTGCGCAGGAAATTAACATTGCCTATGAACTTGTGAGTATAGATCATCACGCTGAAGAGTCTGACGAGGGAGATTTCCATAAGGCTGCCGGTGCCCGTCACAGGAGAGGTAAGTCCGCGCAGGATAACAGAAATGACGAATGGGGAGCGCCGATTAACGGGAATGCTTACAGAGAGCGGGAAATCTTATGCTATGCAGAAGATTATGACGGTACTGCGTTAGGCAGTTTTTGCATCGCAAAAGGAAAATATTTGTGGACGACGGAGGAAGAGTTTCCCCTATTCCTGCTCAGCATTTATCAGTGCGGCAAACAGCTTTTGGATGAGTGTGACGAACAGTTTCACGACGGAGCAGCTTCGGCGGACAGACAGCTTGTTCAGGCGGAGCTCACATATCTGCTCACGCAGCAGTTCATAAACGGAAGTGCACTTTTGCAGGAACTGGCGAAAGAAGAGATGGCGGAAGCAGACGGGAAGCAGATTTTTTATGTTTCGGCCATGGTGGAGCTGACAGCCGGTACAGTGAGTTTGGAAACCGGCGAGTTTCTGTATCCGTCAAAACTCAGACAGCACAGATTGTATCTGCAGAATCAGAAGGGGCGGGAGATCGGCTATCTGTCTTTTCATGACGATCGCTTCTACTATATTGTCGAGCCCCTCTTTGAGCAGAAGAGAGTACAGATTAAGATACAGGTGGCGGAAAAGCAGGAAAAAAGAAGACACAGTAAAACTCCCGGATACAGGAATCTTCACTTATGGATCAAACTGCTTGACGTTTCCGAAAACTATGTGCCGGAAAATTTAAATTTGCGGATTGAGGAATTAATGGAAGCATATAAAAAGTCGTAAAAATAAAATTTTTATATATAGGAGGGCGCAGCGATATGTGTACTGCAGCAACATATAAGACGAAGGATTTCTATTTCGGGAGAACATTGGATTATGAATTTTCATACGGTGATGAAGTGGTCATAACGCCCAGAAATTATCCGTTTTGTTTCAGGGAAGCGGGAAATATAAATGCACATTATGCAATGATCGGGATGGCGTATGTGTCGGAAGATTATCCGTTATACTATGACGCCGTCAACGAGAAGGGCTTGGGGATCGCAGGATTGAATTTTGTGGGCAATGCCGCCTTTTGGGATAGCAAAGAAGGCATGGATAATATTGCCCAGTTTGAAGTGATTCCATGGATTCTTTGTCAGTGCGCCACGGTGAAAGAGGCGAGGGCGTTAGTGAAGAAGATGAATCTGTCAAAAGTCGCTTTTAATGAGAAGCTCCCGCTGGCACAGCTGCACTGGATCATTGCGGATAGCAGCGAAGCGATAACAGTGGAAGCGGTGAAAGAGGGCATAAAGATATATGACAATCCGGTAGGCGTTTTGACGAACAATCCGCCTTTTGACCGGCAGATGTTTGCACTGAACAATTATATGCATCTTTCTGTGAAATCACCCGTGAACACTTTTGCAAAAGGTTTGGAATTAGAACGGTACAGCCGCGGGATGGGAGCTTTGGGACTGCCGGGAGATTTATCGTCGCAGTCCAGATTTGTAAGGGCAGCGTTTGTGAAGATGAACTCCACATCCGGAGAAGGAGAAGCAGAGAGTGTCAGCCAGTTTTTCCATATCCTTAATGCGGTGGATCAACAGCGCGGCTGCTGCGAATTAGACGACGGAAAGTATGAGATAACGATCTATACTTCATGCTGCAATACCAACAAAGGAATTTACTATTATACTTCCTATGATAATCACCAGATCACCGCGGTAGACATGCACAGGGAGGAACTGGACGGGAATGTGCTCATAAGATATCCGATGATCAAGGAGGAGCAGATCCGAATGCAAAATTAGTAAAAGTTATGTGTTGTATGCCGGCCGTATCGGCAGATCAGGTATAATGCATAGAATAGACTGGGGTGGAGATATGAAGATTGCAGTGTTTTTTCCGGGAATAGGATATCATTGTGACAAGCCGTTGTTATATTACAGCGGAAAGATTGCAGGACAGCTTCAATATGAACTATGTAGGGTTAATTACGTTAATTTGAGCAGGTCATTGGAGGAAGCATTTACGCAGGCACTTGCACAGGCAGAAGAGATTCTGGCACAGATCGATTGGAGCCGCTATGAGGATATTGTGTTTGTGTCAAAGAGCATTGGTACGGTAGTTGCAGCCGCTTATGCCAGGAAACACGGAATAAGCTGCAGGAACGTTTACTATACGCCGGTAGCGCAGACTTTTGAGTTCGCTCCCCAGGCCGGTCTCGTTTTTCACGGCACCGCGGATTCCTGGGTGGAGACTGCGGTTGTTACTACTAAATGCAGAGAACATAACCTGCCGTTACATGTCATAGAAGGTGTCGATCATTCACTGGAACAAAAAGATGATACGATGAGAAGTCTTTGTATTTTGCAGAAGGTGATGGAATTAACAAAGAGTTATATCGCGGATATTTAAATTTTTCTGTAAAACATATTGCACACCGCACTTATTTCTGATAGACTGTCTTCATCCGAACAAATGGAATTCTGCTATGCATGTCAGGCATTTCGCCACGATTTCCATTATTCATTAAAACAAAGGAAGTGACTTGTCGGAATTCGAGTTTGCCGCAGGCAAATCTCGCAAAGTTAATTCCGTAGGAATTTACTTTTGGGAAAAGGAGGGATGAAGTGTCATTTATTGGACATATAAGGTGTTAGAATCAGACTATAGTTTTTAAAAATGTGATTGACAAAATCGAACATCTGTTTTATTCTGGTATCAGAACAGATGTTCTATGAGAAAAGGAGAGCAGAACATGGAAAGAGATGAGAAATTAAAAGCATTGGATGCAGCGTTAGGACAGATAGAGAGGCAGTTTGGTAAGGGCGCCGTCATGAAATTGGGTGATCCTTCCGTACAGATGAATGTGGAGACGATTCCGACAGGTTCCCTGAGCCTTGACCTGGCATTGGGACTCGGCGGCATCCCGAAGGGAAGGATTGTGGAGATCTACGGACCGGAGTCCAGCGGTAAGACTACCGTGACATTACATATGATTGCGGAAGTACAGAAGCGCGGCGGTATTGCGGGATTCATCGATGCAGAACATGCACTGGATCCGGTATATGCGAAGAATATCGGTGTGGATATTGATAACTTATATATATCTCAGCCGGACTGCGGCGAGCAGGCGTTAGAGATTACAGAGACTATGGTGCGTTCCGGTGCGGTGGACATTATTGTAGTGGACTCGGTTGCCGCATTGGTTCCGAAGGCGGAGATTGACGGCGACATGGGAGACAGTCATGTCGGACTGCAGGCGCGTTTGATGTCTCAGGCACTTCGTAAGCTGACTGCGGTGATCAGCAAGTCTAACTGTACCGTGGTGTTTATCAATCAGCTGCGTGAGAAGGTCGGCATTATGTTCGGTAATCCGGAGACGACTACCGGTGGACGCGCACTGAAATTCTACTCGTCCGTACGTCTGGATGTCAGAAGGATCGAATCCCTGAAGCAGGGCGGAGAGGTGATCGGTAACAGAACGAGGGTGAAGGTGGTTAAGAACAAGATTGCGCCGCCTTTTAAGGAAGCGGAGTTTGATATCATGTTCGGCGAGGGAATTTCCGTGGTCGGTGATATTCTGGATCTCGCTGCGGAGAACAATATTGTCAATAAGAGCGGTGCATGGTATGCCTATGAGGGTAATAAGATCGGACAGGGCAGGGAGAATGCAAAGCAGTATTTGCGGGATAATCCGGCGGTATGTACGGAGGTAGAGCGCAAGGTAAGGGAGCTGTTTAATCTGGATACTGACAAAGCGGAAGAGAACGTACCGACGGCGGAAGCAGAGAAGAAGACCGATAAAGAGAAAGAAAAAACTGCTAAATAATGACAGTGATGGAAATTGTATTCATATAAGAATGCAGGAGCTCAATGTAAACGGAGAATTATCATGCTTGTAACACAAATATCCGAAGTGTCGAAGTCGCGCTGTCGTGTTTACTTAGACGGGCAGTTCGCCTTCGTACTCTACAAAGGCGAACTGCGACGGTTTCAGATTAAAGTCGATCAAGAGCTTCCCGAGGAAAGTTATCGGGAGATCATGACAGAGATCCTGCCGAAGCGGGCGAAACTGCGCAGCATGAATTTATTGCAATCCCGGGATTATACCCGCAGGCAGTTGGCGGATAAATTGGAGCAGGGTGATTATCCGCAGGAATGTATTGAAGAAGCGATCGCATACGTAGAGTCTTACGGTTATATTGATGACAAACGCTATGCCAGAGATTTTATTGAATATAATCTTGCCTCCAAGAGCAGAACCCGCATAGAGAACGATCTGATGAGAAAAGGGATTGGAAAAGAGATAATCAGAGAGGCATTTGAAGAATTAGATGATCTGGGTGTGAAGCAGGACGAATTGGCTCTGGCATGTGATCTGCTCAGAAAGAAAAAATATTGCGCGGATACTGCCACAGGACAGGAACAGCAGAAAATGTACGGTTTCCTTTATCGGAGAGGTTTTCGACATGACATAATCAGCAAAGCACTTTTACTTGACATAACATCAAATTCAGTATAGAATTGAAGTGTTGTAATTTTGCTTAGTATAGAATGTTTATATATAAATGCTGATACAGCTTAAACATTCTAGAATAGATTATGTACAATGAAAACTAAATAAGGAGGTGCTCCTGTAATGTGGCAAGTTGTGTTAGCGGTAGTCATCACACTGGTGATTTCGATTCCGGTATCTGCCTTGGTTGCCATCAACTATCGTAAGAAGGTTGTGGAAGCCACGATCGGCAATGCGGATGAGAAAGCCAGAGAGATTATTGACGAAGCTCTCAAAACTGCTGAAGCGAAGAAGCGCGAGTCATTGCTTGAGGTCAAGGAAGAGTCCATTCGTACCAAGAACGAACTCGACAAGGAGATCAAGGAACGTCGTGCGGAGGCGCAGCGTTATGAACGGCGCGTGCAGCAGAAGGAAGAGAACATCGACAAGAAAGCCGATGCTATCGAGAAGAAGGAAGCAAGTTTGGCACAGAGGGAAGAAGCTCTGGCTAAACAGCGCGAAGAAATTTCCAAACTTAACGAGCAGAGATTACAGGAACTAGAACGAATCTCAGGATTGACCTCCGAACAAGCAAAAGATTATTTGTTGAAAATTGTTGAAGATGAAGTGAAACATGAGACTGCTGTCATGATCAAAGAGATTGAGAGCAGGGCAAAGGAAGAGGCAGATAAGAAGGCTAAAGAGTATGTAGTCACGGCAATCCAGAAATGTGCCGCAGACCATGTATCCGAGACAACCATATCTGTCGTGCAGCTTCCTAATGATGAGATGAAAGGCAGAATCATCGGTAGAGAGGGACGTAACATCAGAACTCTTGAGACGATGACGGGTGTTGATCTGATCATTGATGATACGCCGGAAGCAGTTATTTTATCCGGATTTGATCCGATCCGCAGGGAAGTGGCAAGGATCGCGCTTGAGAAACTGATCGTGGATGGACGTATTCATCCCGCCAGAATCGAAGAGATGGTTGAGAAGGCGCAGAAAGAAGTAGAAGTAATGATCAAAGAGGAAGGTGAAGCGGCTACTCTGGAGGTAGGTGTACATGGCATTCACCCTGAACTCGTAAGATTACTCGGTAAGATGAAATTCAGAACCAGTTATGGTCAGAACGCATTAAAGCATTCGATCGAAGTTGCTCAGTTATCCGGCTTGCTTGCCGCTGAGATGGGATTGGATGTCAGAATGGCGAAGCGTGCAGGTTTACTGCATGATATCGGTAAGGCTGTTGACCATGAGATGGAAGGTTCGCATATCCAGCTCGGCGTGGAACTTTGCAGAAAATACAAAGAGTCTCCGACAGTGATCAATGCGGTAGAGTCTCATCACGGGGATGTTGAGCCTCAGTCTCTGATCGCATGTCTTGTACAGGCTGCGGATACGATTTCTGCTGCAAGACCGGGTGCGAGAAGAGAAACATTAGAAACATATACAACAAGACTAAAACAATTAGAAGACATTACAAACAATTTCAAAGGTGTTGATAAATCTTTTGCTATTCAGGCAGGTAGAGAGATTCGTGTTATGGTAGTTCCGGAACAGATTAACGATTCTGATATGGTATTACTTGCGAGAGATATTTCTAAACAGATTGAAGCTGAGTTAGAATATCCCGGACAGATCAAAATAAATGTGATCCGCGAGAGCCGTGTCATTGACTATGCTAAATAGGGATAGTGTAAAAAATAAGGTAAGGAAAGTATTGAGAATGTAGTGTTTTCAGGACTTTCCTTATTTTTATATTTACTATAATATCCTGAATTATACTATTCTATATGACTCTATTGGTGTCAAATTGGTGCAAAAAATTAAAAATTGGTGCAAAAAGATCAAGCCCTTTCTTTTTTAAATATTTATAAATATGATGTATTATATATATGCTTTTTATCCAAAACTATTTTTGAGTATAAATCATGTTTATAATCTTTATATAACAAGAGGAAATTATGAAACTTACAATCTTACGTATTGAAAGCGAAATAGTGAACTGCCAGCTTGATAATGGAAGTATTATAGACATTGCCCGCAGATGGTTTACGGGAGATATACAAGAAGGCGATACGATAGATTTTGATATGCATAATTCCAATGTAGATGAATAAAATCTTTAACTTGTCCATATACTCTAATAGATTACACTATTTTGGAGGTAAAATATGGCAAGAGGTCAGAGAAAGTCTATCGAAGAAAAGATTCAGCAGAAGCAGGAGATCATAGACGCATTAGAAACGCGCATAGAGCACGAGAGAGAAGAGCTGGAGGCCTTATTAAGCGAGCAAAAGCAGAAAGAGGTAGAAACTCTTTACGATTTCATTAAAACGTCTAATTTGGACGTATACGAAGCGACAGAAGTATTGCAGCAATATGTGGCAGAGCATGAAGAGGTTATGGCGTAAAAAATAGGGACAGGAGAGTGGCGAACTCAACTGTCCCTGTTTAATATGGATTGGTTTAATATGTTGAAAGGTTTGGCGCGTTCGGGTCTGGCGCTAAATATTCAGAAGGCTCAAATTTAACTGCACTCTCGATAGTAGCAACAGCATAAAAATTGTTATTAATTCCGTCAGATAACCAGTCAGCCGTTTCTACACTTTTGGTTGCTGATATTATTTTAGCAGAACCATTGCTAATGCTTATTTTTACATTTGCTGATTTATATTCACTTGTATCTTTATTTCCAAGATATGAAGCTATGGTACTTTGCCTAAACTTTTGTCTTGCTGTTAGTTTAAGAGTTAAAGTACCCTCAGCTTTTGATATACCTTCTTCAAACCTGTTTTTATGCATTTCTTTTATACTATTTAATATATCATCTAAGCTCTTTGAGTCTGGTGTAAATCCGAGCTTAGTTAATAATTCATATATGCTATTTACACCATCCTGGAAAGACTGTTTTAAATCAGAAATAACTTTCATTGATGCGGCAATATCTTCACTGTCATCTTCTATATCAGATGTTATCCCGTTGATATTTCCGACTTTTTCTTCAGCAGTTTTTCCATCATCAAATTCCACATCTGACGCTTTTGTCCACCACGAAATTAATTGCCATAGTTTAGAATCTTTATCAATTAATCTTCTCCATTTCCTGCCAGTTATTATCTTTTCATTAATGCCCATTATTTAAATATCCTCCTAAATAAAAACGCACACCATATGGTGTGCTAGTAATGTTACTGTATTTATGATCTGGGTTAATCTATATCCAAAACATACCTTCCTCTATAGGTAATTCATCAGACAGTTCCTCCAATTCCGTATCCAATATTTTATGTGAAATAAATGGATTCTCTTTTGGAGGTTTGTCAAGTAAATGTTTTTGTAAGTTATAAATTCTATTTTCAATAGCATTGAAAAAGTCAGCAAAATATCCACAAATATCTTTTTGCTGACTTATAAATTTATTTGCTTCGATATATTTGCCTTGAGAAATCAATTGGTTGTATGTATTCATTATATCTATTTTATCAAGGCTAATATCTTGAAAAAATATCATTGGATCTACACCATCTGGATAGTGAGAAACCGTATTACATAGCATTTTAGATCACACTCCTAACCAAACATCATCTTCAAGGCAGTATTCAGGTTCCTCATCCTCAAAGAATATAACCTGTTGTTGTGCCTTGGCATATTTTTGTGTATTATAGATTTCTTCCTCCCATGTACGAAATGTTACTGCATCCACAACATATTGAGATAAAATATCTTTATTATTTTCAATAATACGTGCAGCTTGATTGTATAATCCTTGTGAGCGGAGAATATTGATTTGATTTATAACACTTGCTATATTATCATCTACGTCTTTAAAATTATGCAGAGTTATAAGTTTTTGCGGAAAACTACTAAATTCATTCTCATACTGTGACATTATTTCACCTCTATCTATGATCTATCATCTTTTATAGCTTGTTCTTATTTTAATGACTCTACATCTTCCCTGAGCAATTCAACGCTATCAGCCAGTGAATCAAGTCTTGTTGTAAGATCTGAAATAAGATTCCGTATGTCGATATGAGCAGAAGTAGAAGATTCATGATTGGTTAAATCCTCGTTAATAATATCTTCAGCCATAATCGCTCTGTTAATTTCATTTGTTATATCATTAGACAATTCATTTTCAGCAGATGTTGCTCTGGAGATTTCAGCATTTAAGGATTCCTTTGTTGCAAGCAAATCGTCTTGACTTTCATTTTTTAATTCTAGTTTATGAAGTTCTGAATCAATAACCATATTATTTTTATTTGCAACAGCTATGTCATA
>JAAUZY010000014.1 GCA_014804355.1 Lachnospiraceae bacterium | reverse complement strand
TAAGATGGCTCCCTACATCTTCACAGAGAGAAACGGTATCCACATCATTGACCTGCAGAAGTCTGTAGGTAAGGTTGATGAGGCTTACAAGGCAGTATTTGATGTGGCTTCCCAGGGTGGTACGATTCTGTTCGTAGGTACGAAGAAGCAGGCTCAGGATGCTGTTAAGACAGAGGCGGAGCGCTGCGGTATGTACTATGTCAATGAGAGATGGCTGGGTGGTATGCTCACTAACTTCAAGACGATCCAGTCCAGAATCGACAGACTCAAAGCNATCGAGACCATGTCCGAGGACGGNACTTTTGATGTNCTTCCTAAGAAGGAAGTTATCCAGTTAAAGAAAGANTGGGAGAAATTGGAGAAGAATCTGGGCGGTATCAAGAATATGACCAGAATNCCCGACTGTATCTTCGTAGTTGATCCCAAGAAGGAGAGAATCTGTGTTCAGGAGGCTCATACACTGGGAATCACACTGATCGGTATCGGCGATACAAACTGTGATCCNGAAGAGCTTGACTATATCATTCCCGGNAATGACGATGCGATCAGAGCCGTTAAACTGATCGTTTCCAAGATGGCTGATGCCGTGATCGAGGCGAACCAGGGCGCNGAGGAGTATGTTGAGGAAGCGGAAGCAGAGAAGATCGAAGAGGCTGACGAGGAAGANGCATAAGCATATGACTAATGTTACGGCNGTATCCATGGCGCGAAGCGAAGGGATGCCGGANCAGNNTGANGTGAANTTGTATTGTAAACAGGAAGATCAGGAGGACAGATAGATGGCTATTACAGCAGCAATGGTAAAAGANTTAAGAGAAATGACCGGTGCGGGCATGATGGATTGTAAGAAGGCTCTCGGNGAGACCGANGGCGANATGGAAGCAGCGGTTGAGTATTTGAGAAAGAACGGACAGGCGAAGGCAGAGAAGAAAGCCGGCAGAATCGCGGCAGAAGGTCTGTGCCGTGTATCCGTTAAGGATGATAAGACTGTGGCAGTAGTGGAAGTAAATTCCGAGACGGACTTCGTGGCTAAGAACGANGACTTCCAGGCATATGTAGAAGCGGTTGCAAANCAGGCNGTTGAGTCTGATGCGGCTGATCTGGATGCTTTCCTTGCAGAGAACTGGCACTTGGATACTTCCAAGACAGTAAAAGATGCTTTAGTTGACAAGATTGCTGTCATCGGTGAGAATCTGACAATCAGAAGATTTGAGAAAGTCGTTGCAAATGACGGATGTGCAGTATCTTACGTACACGGCGGCGGCAGAATCGGCGTTATCGTAGAGGCGGCAACAGACGTAGTGAATGATGCCGTTAAGGAGGCTCTGACCAACATCGCAATGCAGGTTGCNGCACTGTATCCGAAGTATGTNTCCACGGATGAGATTTCCGAGGAGTACAAGGAACATGAGAAAGAGATCCTGACAGAGCAGATCAAGAATGATCCGAAGATGGCNGGNAAGCCGGAGAAGGTGATNGAGGGCGCTGTCGTTGGTCGTCTGAATAAAGAGCTGAAAGAGATCTGTCTGTTAGAGCAGGTATATGTAAAGGCTGANGACGGNAAGCAGACTGTAGCAAAATACATTGAGCAGGTTGCNAAGGAGAACAATGCNAACCTTTCCGTTAAGAAGTTCGTTCGTTTCGAGACAGGTGAAGGTCTTGAGAAGAAGGAAGAGAANTTTGCAGAGGAAGTTGCTAANCAGATGGGNATGTAAGAAAGAAGTAAAGGCAAATTCCTCTTAGGAAGATTGCTAAGCAGATGGGTATGTAAGCGAAGTTTGCAGAAGTCACAGAACCAAACGAAAATAAATAGTAACCANATAACAATATCTAAGGTGTAAGGTCTTTATTGAATTATTAAGNCTTTACACCTTTTTAATATCCTTAGTTCTCCANCNGTTCTTTTTCTGAAAAAGAGCGCGAAAATAAACGTCAGGTAACAATTATTGCCTGGCGCTTTTTGAATTGAAGAAAAAANTGTAGAATTATATTATTAAGTCCAAATATGTGCGGAACAAGAATACANAAGAAATATTTAGAGAAAGCAGGAGTTAACATGCAGATAGCGATATGNGATGATATACAAAAGGACTTGGAGACAATCAGGTCAGCTTTAGATACTTATGCAAAAGCANATCCTGAATTACACTTTGATATTGACGAATACAGTGCGGCGATCGATGTCTTAAATGCGGTGGAAAAAGGAAAAATATATGATATAGCCCTCTTAGACGTTTGTATGCCGGGTGTTCTCGGAACNGATGCCGCGGAGGAAATGCTTGCCAAAAGCCCGGATATGAGCATTGTTTTTCTGTCAACCAGCGTCGAATATGCGGTAACCGCATTTGCAATAAACGCCACCCATTATCTGCTCAAGCCGTTTTCACAGGAGCAATTCAACACTGCCCTTGACCGTGCGGTGAAAAAAATAGAGGAGCAGGATTTCCTTATCCTTGCCTGTGTGGATGGTATGTACCGGATCCGCGTAACTGAAATCGTATCCATAGAGTCACAGAACCATTATCTGATGGCTCATCTTTCTTCNGGCAAGATTCTTAAGCTGCGTATGAAATTATCGCAGATGTTTGGGGAAATGCAGAAGTATCCCGGATTTATCAAAGTNGGAGTCTCTTATGTCGTGAACCTTGCTTTTGTGCGGAGAATTTCCGGAAATGCTTTGGAAATGTTTAACGGCGTCCAAATTTCTATCCCCAGAAGGAGCAGTGAAGAAGTGCAGAAAACATATATGGATTTCTGCCGGAGGGAGGCGGTGAAATGAGCGGATTATACCAGCTTCCGGGACTGTTCCTTACGGCTCTTTGCCATGTGATCATAATCTATCATATGGCAGAACACAGATATTCTGAGAAGAAATTTGTACTTTATAGCTGCATATATGCAGTCGTTACTATCAGTCTGATGGGTTATGGATATGCAGCAGGGGGATGGGTTGCTTTTTTCTCATATATGGGAATCGTAGTGGTATTGTTTCTCTATTCCTGCATTGNTTCANAGGANNGTTTTNCCAANAAGTGTTTTATGTTTATCACTTACTTCTGTTTATTTACTATTTTAGATAATATGTTGAAACTGACGGTCAGATTATTCCTGTCACAGATTTCGGAAGCGGCAGGATATTATGTGGCGATCGTGCTGCGCAGTATGGTATTACTGCTGGTGTCGGTTTTGTATAAGAAGTATGCGGCAGTCAGCTTACGGTTTCTGACGGACAGCGGCAAAAGATGGTGGAATCTGGCGCTGATTGCCCTATTATTCTATCTGTTACAGGCCGCGGTGAGTGTATTGAATGCGGGAAATTTCATACCGGATGGGTATCTGCTTTTGACGTTTGTCGCGATCAGCTTTCTTATGTGTGCGGTATATGGCGTTGTCTTCAGCAATGTCAGTTATATGAAAAAGGATGCGGAGGCGGCGTTAGTCCGACAGAACGCAGAATATCTTGCTAACCGGCTGTCTGCCCTGCAAAGAGCAGAGGAGGCAAACCGCAGGCTCCGGCATGATATGCGGCATCACATGGAAGCAATCGCGGAATATGCAAAAACAGGAGATACTTCTGCTATCCTTGCCTATATCGGAGAATACGGCACTGAGATTTCGGAAGCGGCGGTGAAGAGATACTCTGAGAACCGGACTATAAACAGCATTCTTTCCGCCTATGCGGGCAAGGTCGGGGAAAGCGGCGTCTCCTTTTCAGTACGCTGTAATGTCCCGAAAGAACTAAAGATACGGGAGATCGACCTGATTGCCCTTTTGGGGAATCTGCTTGAAAATGCCCTGCATGGATGTCAGGAATCCGGAAAAGAAAAGCAATGTATCGAAATTCATATTCGGCGGCAAGACAACAGGATGATCATTGTTTGTGATAACACCTGTTCTGATAAACTGGAACTTTCCGATCATCTCCCTGCGGGAAAAAGTATCGGTATTTCCAGTATCCTTTCCGTCTGTCAGAAATATGACGGTAATCTGGATTATAAGATAGAGAAGGATGTCTGTTCCGCTTGTGCGGTCTTGAATCTGTAAGAGTGTCAATAGGTCCGTGAAATCTTATTTAACCAAATCTGCCTAAAAACCGACCAAATCTGCCTAAACCACTTTTATAAGTGGTTTTTTTGTTATAGTAAATCAGGCTTTTATGTAAATTAAAAAGACAAATATAAGCAGCATTACCATATTTGCAGTAAGGAGCAGCAGGGAGGTACATAATAATGGATGAACAAAGAGCATGGATCAGATCAAGGAGAAAGAGAAGGTTACGTATTACAGCAGCCATACTTGCATTCTGTCTGCTGGTGACGACCTATCCGAACATATTGGAGACGATATCCGCCTTTGCGGCGGGAGCGCGCGGCGACGGCGGGGTCATGTCGATAACCGGTTTTGTGAATCTGCCGGAGGAGACAGCCAAACAGACCGTGCCGGTGGGGACGAATATCTCCGAACTGGAACTTCCTGACACGCTGGAGGCTTATGTGACCGTGGAGGCGGAGGACGACACGGAGGATGACAGGAAGCCCGATGACGGGGATCTGAATAAGGATGATGACGAAGATCCCGACGATTCCGATCAGAATAAAGACGATGAAGAGGAGCCTGACGAAGGTGCGGGCGAAATCGGCGACGGCGGGGAAAACCCCGACGACGGCAATGAGATCGGCGAGGGCGACGAAAGCGGCGGCAGCAACGAAGACGGAAATGGCGGCGATGAGAACACCGGCGATGGCAATGGGAACGGCGCAGACGGCACGGAGAATCCCGGCGACGAAGAGACTTCCGGCGGTAATAATGATGCGGACAGTGAAACAAAGCCCGCGGAAGGAAACAACACAGATACCCGGAGCACAGGCAGCAGCACAGACACAGATGCTTCGGCAGCAACGGATTCCGCAGCGAATACGAAATCTTCCGGTTTTGGCATACAGACCGGTTCCTTTGTCATGCCGGTATATATGTCCGGGAACCCACAGGATGCCTTGACCGTGGATACCCTGACGGACAACGCNGATACCACAGGCACGACAGCTNCAACAGACGCGCAGACAGACAGCACGACATNCGCACAGGAAAAGCGCGTCANNATCGAAAACATCACATGGAAGTCTTCCCCTGCNTANGACGGCGATNTGGAAGGCGTCTATACCTTCACGCCCGTTCTGCCGGAGGNNTNTGNNCNGGCGGATGGCGTAAGCCTGCCCGAAATTACCGTGACAGTNGTGGCGGACGATACACAGGCGGAGGAACTGCGTGCGCTGATGGAACTGCTGCGCGCACTTCCCGACCCGGAAGAATATCTCACNTANGATGAGGCNGAGGATNTNATCACAGAGCATGAGGANATNATCGACGAAGAACAGCTTGCAGAAGCNCGNGNGGCGGCGGACGACTATCTGGACAAATACCCGGATGCAGACACGGACACAGCTTCCGNCGCNGACNGCTACANNACGAAGTCCGGCACCGCTTCCGGTATTCATACTCTCCCCGCGCTCCTTACCCGTCTGGAAGGTCTGGAGCATATNCGTGANACGGTGGCGGACTGTATGGANTTNGACTGCCCCTACCACTATCCGCAGTTTGTGCANTCGCGTATGGNACAGGATGAGGTGCCNGAGCTCCTTACGCTGGAAGATCTGNTAGAAGATTATGGCGTGGAGGAACCCACAGCTCCGGCANCGCAGACCTACAGCAGCAGGGCCTTTGCAGCCAATGCCTATGGCGCAGCCACTTACGCCGCACCCAAGCTCCATCCGCAGACGCTGATGCTGACAGATGACAATGAGAATAACGCCCACACGGGAACGGCGGATGGGGATATAGATAAAGATATGTGGTCCTGGGATGGCAAACATCCAATTGAAATCAGCTTTACCCTGGACGAGCTTCCCACACAGAGCGCCTATCTGGCAGTCAAGGCGTATGACGTGGACGAAGAATATGGAGAACATGATTATGTGTATCTCAACGATGATATCTATAAACCGATGAATCTGAATGACGATGTCGGAGGATNCTTTTGGATGGTTAGTGTACCGTATAACGAAAACACGATCGGATATCTTTCGGGAACGAATGACACATGGAATACTACGGTGCTTGAGATNCCCCTTGAGAAGCTGGTAAAAGGAAAGAACGTCATATCCATAACCATTGCGGACAACTGGCTAGTGAAAGTGGACTGGATNCAGCTTATACTGGACGGCGGGGCTGCGGATTCCAATATCGAAGAATTTTCGCTGAAAATAAAAGANGCAGCTACAGAAGGCGCAAATGTGACGGTTCGTTCCGATGTGACGATCAAACAGAAAGGGAATACAAAGTATGCAACAGAATATACACTGACGCAGGAATCTACGGGTGATGCGCTGGATGCGAGCTTTGGCAGCGCAGCGGCAACGGAGACCGTAGGGCTTACCATGCCCCTTAATTCCCCCACCGGCGTTTATAAGATCACCGGAATCTTAAAAGATCCGAACACGGAGATGATCAAAGCAACCGATAAGATCACGTTCTATTTTATAAAGGGCGTGGGATTGGGACCAAAAGCCAGCCATACGCTGACGCCGGATACGCTTACCAACCAAAATGTGACGATCCGGGTGAGCGCGCAGGATGTGCCGGAAACAGGAATCACGGGCGCAGTTGTTTCCCCGGCGAGCCGGACNGTCCAGACAAACGGTACATACAGCTTTACGGTGAGCTATCAGGAAAAGGGGAGCAAAAAATCTTTTTCTTATCCGGTAAAAGTGGATAACATCGACAAGACGGCGCCGGTCATTGCTTATACGCCCGTCACTGTGGAGGAGGATACGGCGTATGCAGAGGTGAAGAAGCTGTTCGACGAGGCGCTGTCAGCAACCGATGACAGAAAGCTTGCAGAGGAACCTCTCACTTACACACTTCCGGCAGATATCGCTAACATCCCCGGAACGAAGAAGGTTACCGTGNCGGCGGCGGACGCTGCAGGAAATAAAGCAACGAAAGTCTGTGACATCATCGTGACGGCGAAGCCCATCAGCCTGACGATGGGAGAACTGAAGGCGGTCACGGGCAGCAAGGACAGCTATGCCCTGAAAGCGGTTCTTGACCATACCGGCGCGGATACGATCACGGAGACAGGCTTTGTGTGGGGCGTCATGCAAAGTCCGACCTTAGACGTAAAGAACGGGACTGTCAAGACTTCCACNGTNNTNAAGACCAAGGGAGGAACGCTNTCNGCNAACGCCACAGGGCTGTCTTCCGGCGTGATATACTATGGACGCGCTTACGCGAAAGTGACGGATGCGGCAGGAAAAACAAGTGTCGTATACAGTGAAAGCAAAATCTTCGGTTTCGGCATACCGGAGTACGGCACCTTCTCGGTAAGCGGCGTCTCCGGCTCTACCTTTACCATCAGCCGCAGCGGCGGCACGGACGGAAAACAGACCGTATACTACCGCACAATAAATGGCTCCGCCATCGGCGGCACCCACTTTAACCATGCGGCGGGCAGCGTTACCTTTGCGGACGGGGAGAGCAGCAAGACGGTGACGGTAACGGAGAAAGGCGTGACCACAGCTTACGGCGGCAGCACGGCGACCAGCTATTCCAATGCGGACAGGACCTACTCTTTTGAGATCTACCGGGTGGACGGCGGCGCACTGATCAACCAGAGCAGCCGTACCAAGACCCGCACCATGACCAAGAGCAGCAGCTATACGATAGACAGGACAATCTATACCACGGAAAAATCAAGGACGGAGGTCGCAAGTACAACAAAGAAGAACGGAAAGAGGATCGCCGATACGACAGGAGGGCAGGGCGGAGCACAGACGAATGTGAGCTTCCTGACCAACCGCTACAAGGAAAAGAATTATAATACCAACAGTTCTTTTTCGACTTATTATACAAATGCCAACCAGAGAGCCTATCTGAATGCCACGGCGGGCGGGTGGTATTACCGCTATAAGCTCGAGGTTTATGAGGATGTTGACGGCTATGAGTATGCTTATTTCGGAAAAAAGGCACTACAGGATAAACACTATGATCTTGACGGCAAAAAGAAGGGAGCCGCGATCTCAGGGATAGACGGACAGCTCTGGATGTGCAACTTCCTGCAGGATTACTGGTCGGACGGAGACACCTATAATTTCCCGGATACCAGGACCGGAGGCGGTGAAGGTTCCAAATATCCATATAACAGTTCCGGCACTACAGTCAGCTATAACAGCAAGACATACGTTAATCTGGGATTTAGCGATACCTGCTATCTTTATTTCGGTGCAACCGGAGCAGACAGCGACGTCTGGTATGTGGACGGTCTGGTCGGCTATGCCCTTGTATATGATAAGGTGGAGCCGAAATGCATCGGCGTTGCGCCGATGGCGGGCGGAACTTATCTTCCGGGTGATACGATCACCGTTTCGCTTGTTTTTGATGAGATCGTTGACAAGACTAACAGCAGTAATCTGAACAGTGTCGCGATCAGCACGAATGTAGGAACGCTGACCTATGCGGGCGGTGCGGACACCAACGTGCTGTATTTTACGGGAACGGTATCATCTTCGGTAAACTTAAGCGGCAGCAGCGCATTGAAAGTCACAGGAATTACAAACGGCGGCAATATTAAGGATATGTGCGGTCTGGCTGGTACGACGTCTTCGTTTACCAGCAGAAATACCAACATCGATGTAGACACCACAAAACCCGCTGTGACCATCACGCCTAAGACAAGCGGCTCCCTGCCAAGACATCAGGCGACAGTTACGGCGACGGGGGCGGCGTCTGTTCAGTATGCGTGGACGAAGACGACCGACCTGCCCGCATACGGCTGGCAGACCACGGCAAGCGGCGCCACGCTGACGGAGACCTGCGGCACGGCAGGAGCGACGGAAACTTGGTATCTGCATATATTAGCCACCGCATCGTCGGGGGCTTCCACCCACGAGTATAAGGCGTTTACTTTTATGCAGCCGGGGATCACGGGGGTATCCGTGCGGGAAACAAGCTCTGCCACAAGTGCGGATGTGGCGGATGTATGGAAGAGGTCCAAATATATCGTGGTGCAGTATGAGGGCGCGCAGACAAGCGGCGTCACGCTCACTTTCGACGGACCGCAGACTTCCAGCCAGAATATCACCGCTTCGTCCGGCACGAAGTATCTTCAGGTGACGAAGAACGGCGTCTATACAATTACACTAAAAGACAGCTACGGCAACGTGATATCCCGGACCGTAGAGGTGAAGAAAATAGATACGGAAAAGCCCACTGTCACCCTGCGAAGCGGGAGCAGCACGGGGACGGACGCTACATACAATGAACTGACCATAGCCGTATCCCCGAAGGATACCGGCGGCAGCGGCATAGCGAAGGTGGAGTATGCATGGACAAACACGACCTCTGCGCCCTCATCATGGAGCAGTCTGACCGCTGCGGCTGACGGCAGCTATCAGGCGCAGTATACCGCCACGGAGACCGCGAAGACGGCGAAATATCTCCATGTGCGGGTAACGGACGGCGCAGGAAATGTATCAACTGTGGAGCGTTCCGGTCCTTACCAGATGTTAAAGAAAGCCACGGCAGCGGAACTGCCTACGATCACCGTCACCGGAAATCCCACTGCATGGACAAAGAGCGCCACGCTCACATGGACGGCGAAGGCGGGAACGGGAACTGTGGCTGGCACGATCACAGGCGTCTATACGCCGGATTCCAATACCCCGAAGACGGGAACCACAGGCACCTGCACCGTGACGAAGAACGGAAACTATATGTTCACGGTGATGGATGATAACGGAAATTCCGCTACGGTGAATGTTCTTGTGACCAAGGTGGACAACGAAGCGCCTGTACTGGACAAACTGACGGTCTCCCCTGCGGGTTATGCGGGGTCAAAGACCGTGACGCTCACCGGCGCGACGGATGACTGTACTGTGGTATTGGATGATAAGGGAAATTACAGCAGTACAAGCGGCAGCGGTATTAAGACACAGGAGTACCGGCGCGACGGCGACAGCGGCTGGACGACTTTTACAGGCAGCAGCATTACTGTGAATAAGACCGGGACTTACAAGGTCAGAATGACCGACAATGTAGGGAACGTGAGCGAAGTATACAGCGTGGAAGTGACGGGGATTGACGTGACCGCACCGATATTGACCACTACAGTCAACGCAACGCCCAATGCGTCAAGCGGCTGGTATACCGACAGCACGGTCCCAGTGACCCTTACCTACGAGGACAAAGCGGGAGAGGAAGGCCCTGCCAGCGGCTTAAAATCAGTGGAGTATGCTTTTACGACGGCTAAGACTGTCCCGGCAAGCCTCACAAGCCTCGGCTCCACGGCGGTAGCAAGCGGCAGCGCGGTAATTAACCTGACAGACAACGGCACCTATTATCTCTACTGCAAGGTAACTGATAAGGCGGGCAACGTGACGGCTGGATGGATGAAAGCGGACGGCAGTATAGGAAGTGCAAGCGACGCTGAACCCATAAAGAAAGATTCCAATAAGGGAAGCGGGACGATCAGCGGACCGGCAGCAAGCCAGCCGGCAGCGTCCGGGCTTAAGATGAGAATCGATCTATATTACGGTCCTTCCGGCGGTTGGCTGACCGCCACAGGGCAGACCGATCGCAGCCAGGTTGTTTCCTATTCCGGAACCGTCACAGGGAAAACAATGTTTTCCTATACCACGACGACCACCGGCACGAACAAGATTTATTTCGAGCCCAACTCATGGGGAACGAAGTATTACTGGACCTACTATGTGCGCAAGGTGACCTTCGACAGTCAGGGCGGCAGCGACGTGGCAGACCAGCTTGTGTGGACGAAACAGGCAAGCACATCCACCAGTACATCGGTGGACTGTAAGCTGACAAAGCCTGCTGACCCCACCCGCACAGGCTATGAATTCGGCGGCTGGTACACCGACGCGGCGTGCACGGACGGTAAAGAATTTGACTTTGCCAACCAGACACAGATACGCACCGACACGACGCTCTATGCGAAGTGGACGGCGATCAACTATCAGGTGAACTATCATCTGCAAGTGCCACAATATGTACAATACAACACAGATCCTTATGTCGAGGCGGATTATACTGCGCCTGCTGATAAAACGACCTACACCTACGGACAGAAAATGACCCTGCCCACGCCCAAACTTCCTTCGCGTGTGTCAGGCTATACATTCGACGGCTGGTATACGAACGCAGACTATACTGGCACGAGATATACACAGATCCCGGAGACGGCGGCGAAGGATATGGACTATTATGGGCAGTTTAAAGATGTTGAGGCACCGTTCAATACTGGTTCAGGATTTAGCGGAATCAGCCAAAATGGTTGGTGTAGAAAAATTAATAATAGAGAAAAAACTATATTCGACCAAAAACAAATAGCGAGTTACGAGATTTTGAGGGATGGTCAGAGTGTAAAAGAGGAAAATGTTACGGCGCAGAATACGAGATATCATAATATCTATTACAAATATTATAATTCTTATAATTACATTCTAGAAGGAGATCATACCTATCTGCTCCGGATGTGGGATACAGCCGGTAACATGGGTAAGGCAACGGAGAATATAAAATACGACGCGACCGCTCCCACGTATGGCAATATTACCTACAGCACAGAGCCGGTTATAAAATACACAAACGGCAGTCACATTACAGATACGGCATACAGCAGTTATCATAAAATAAAGATTTTCGTAGAGGTCCCGACCATCAGCATTCCGGTACAAGATAAGCCGGGTGAGGGAGCAAACGCATCCAGCGGGCTTTGGAAGCTAAGGTATACGAAGACCACGCTAAATCAGAGCGGAGAGCAGGACGGCGAGCCGGAGACAGTGACGGTGGATCTGACAGGACAGGGCGAGGACGGCACGGTGGAATTCACCCTGCCTGATAACTGGCGCGGCACGATCACCGAAATTACCCTCTATGACCAGGCGGGCAATACAGTATCAGTGGATGATATCGGTGAGGTTATGGTGGATACTGAGCCGCCGACAATCAGACAAACCTCGAATGGAAAGATTTATCTGGGTGATGATAAAACCAACAGTACATCCGGGGACAATAACTATCGTGAACCATTGGAAGATAAGTGGTATACAACGGATTACCTGAATGAGAATAACATTACCAGAATTTGGGCGAGTATTACCGATAATTTCAATCTTTCATATTATCGCTGTCTTATAAACGGAAAAGAGATTAAAAGGGTAAATTATGCGACGGGGACAGCAATAAATGCTGTTTCTATACCTGATTTAGCTACCTACACAGGTGTGAACACCGTAACGCTGGAGGTTACGGATGTAGCCGGACACGTCACGACAGAGAGTGCTATCATCAAGATCAAAGGTCCCGAAGGGAGTAAAGTAGCAGAACAGACCCCGGCAGCCGTCTGCGACTACCCGGCGGACGCGATTGCGCACCTTGCGCCGGATACGCAGTATGCACTTACAGTGGAAGGCACGACCTACAACGTAACTACGGACGGACAGGGCATGATTCCTTTTGAACTGCCGCTTTCAGGAGGTGGTACGAAAGACCTCTGCGACAAGACAGTCTCAATCGTGAAGAAAGGTGACGGCACAAATACGGAGGATTCTGCGGCGCAGTCACTTAAGATCAATGCGCGCCCGGATCCGTTAGCGGATAATAAAGCGACAGTGATACCGGAGCTTCTGCAGGACGCAGATGACGCGCAGATCAATATGACGATCGATTCGGGGAACAGCTATACATGGGAGTACAGCACCGATGGTGGGAAGAACTGGAAAGAGGTGCCGGAAAACGGCACTATCACGAACCTGCCAAAAGGCGATATCCTGCTTCGGGCAAAGGCAAAGGCGAATACCTCAGACAGTGCGAATGACGGCAACCCTCACGGAAAGCAGAGTACAAAGACCATTAACCGCGGAACCGGTACGATCACGGTGCAGTATGCTCTAAACTATGGAGGAGGAAGTACGGATGTCCATACCACCCAGGCAGACTACGGCTATAAGAGTACACTGAAGAAACCCTCGAATCCTTCAAGATCGGGCTATGAATTCATGGGCTGGTATCAGTCTGCATCCGATTATCAGCCGGGCGGCAGTACAGACAAGGCATGGCGTTTTGCGGGTACGAAGGATGCACAGATCGTCGGGGAACTCCTCGGCACCGACAGGACAGAGTATGAAAAACATTATGATACGGCAAGCAAAACTTATACAGTCACCCTCTATGCCGGATGGCGGGAGAACGTTGCGCCCACACTTACCCCTGTGCTGAAGGATGGCAGTAACAATACGCTTACGGATACAAGTAAGTGGTATCCGGATCTTTCGATCAACCTGACGTATTCCGACAACGTGGGTATAACGAAGCTGTATGTCAAGAAGGACAGCGGCTCCTATACAGAACTTACCGGAAACGGCATTGGCAATGGCGCGGCTAACCAATCATATACATATAAATATGAAGATATAGAAGAAGGGACACACACCTACACCTTTAAGGCGGTGGACGCCGCAGGCAATTCGACCGAAAAAAACGTGACCGCAAAGCTGGATAAGACTGCGCCTGTATTTGGCGAAGCTGCTTTCAACGACGGTTACAAGCACCTCTGGGACTGGATCATCAGAAAGGAAAGCCTGATCATCACGATCCCCGTGACGGAGGGCGGCAGCGGCATTGCCGATAATGGCGTGGTGTATACCCTCACTCCAGCAAGCGGCACAGCTACCACGGGAACCGCCACGATGAGCGGCAGCGCGTCCGCCGGTTACACGGCGAAGATCACCATCCCGGCGACCTTCAAGGGCAAAGTGGAGATCAAAGCCACGGACAACGCCGGAAACGGACCGGTCATCATGCAGATCGGTGCGAGCGGCACCGGTATAGAAGGCGTGATCGTGGAGAGCAGCGCGCCGGTAGTTACCGTTACGGCTGACCGCGGTATAAACGACACGACAGCAACTGCGCCTTCTGCGGCGAACGGCGTGGCTGTGGATAAACAGAACTATTACGCTTCCGCGCCCGCACTTTTTGTGACGGTAAAAGATGAAGACCTAGACGGCGGACAGACTGCGGCGGGACTGGCTTCCATTTCATGGAGGATCGGTGACGGCGTAGCGAACCCGGTGGGCGCAGATTACCTCGGCGCTGCAGAGCAGAAACCTCTGACCACGCACAGCTTTACTATCGGCGGACTGGAGGGCAGTACAGGTACGGTCACTGTGACCATTACAGCCACAGACCAGGCAGGCAACGAGACGGAGTATGCGGTAACGCTTCACATCAAAGGGAAAATGCCGCTTCCGGCACCCACTGTCGATTACATAAACGAGAAACTGACAGGACTGACAGCGAACGCAAAGTACAATATCGGCGGCGAGGATGTCAGTGCAGAGGCGGACGGCAGCATTGCAATAAAAGAAGCGTGGTTTGGCTCCGACCTTTCTATCTACAGAAAGACAGATAATGCCACGACCACTCTGGACAGCGATGATGTGCAGATCACGCTCAATGCACGCCCGAATGCTCCCGGTGTTACTAAGACCGATGAAACGATCAAAGGGAAGCAGGACGGCAAGATCCATAATCTGGACACGACGATGGAGTACAGCAAAGACGGCGGCACGACATGGACACCGGTGCAGGCGGGCGATCTCACGGGCGGCGTGATGGAAAACCTTCCGGCGGGCGAGAACCTTGTGCGCGTAAAAGCAAGGGCAAACAGCACAGGTGCAAATGACGGTGCGCCCCACGGACAGCATATTTTGGCACAGATCGAAGAAGGAACACCGCTGACTGTTACTTTTGACACAAACGGCGGCAGTGAACTTGCACCCATAACGGGGCTTTCATGGAACGATACCGTTACCAGACCGAAAGACCCTGTGAAGGAGGGCTATGCCGTTGCGGGATGGTATCAGGAGGCAGAATTAAATAACATATGGAATTTTAAGGGAGAAGCGAATGCCAGCGTCATGAAAGACGGGCAGGGCATTACCGTAGACAATCCCAGTATCACCCTCTACGCGAAGTGGACGGACAACGAAAGCCCGGCGCTCACCGCCCAGCTCACAGACAGCGCAAGGGCGGCAGTGAGTGAAAAAGAGTGGTACAACAGCCTTGCAGTCGTACTGACATATTCCGATAATGAGGAAGTGACGAAACTGTATGTCAAAAAGGACGACGGCGCGTACACGAAGCTGGCGTCAGCAGTCAGCGGAAGCGGAATAGACGGCAGCGCGGAAAATGGTAAAGATGCGGGTGGAAATGCGCGGTATCAGTATATTTATAATGATTTAACGGAAGGAGAACACACTTATACCTTCAAGGCGGTGGACGCCGCAGGTAAGGAGACGGAAGCGGAGCTGACCGCAAAGCTGGATATGACAGGACCGGCGTTTGGCGAAGCGTCCTATGAGGAGGGATATAAGAACCTCTGGAACTGGATCATTAAGAAAAACAGCTTGAACATCACGCTCCCCGTGACAGAGAAACTCAGCGGCGTGGATACCGTGGAATATATCCTGACCCCCGCAAAAGAAACAGCAGACGGCGGTGCGGACAGCGGCGCAGGGGATGATACGGGTAGTACGGCGGACAGTGGTGTAGGCATTATTACGGGAACTGCAACGGTGGAGAAGGCTTTTGACCAAACTGCGGACTACGTGGCGACGATCAGTATTGACCCCGATTTCAAGGGCACAGTGAAGATCACAGGCAGCGATAAAGCCGGAAACATGGCGGGTGAAAAGACCATCGGTACAGACGGTAATGGAGTAAAAGGCGTGATCGTGGAAGATAACGCACCGCAGATCACCGTTCTGGCTGACCGCTTGCCCTCGGAGGCGACGGCAACTAAGCCTGACGGCACCATACTTTCAGATGCCCTTTACGATAACGCGCCGGGGCTTGTGGTGCTGCTTACCGATGACGGGGATGGAGACGGCAGCGTGATCGCTTCCGGATTGGCATCCGTGAAATACAAGGTCGGCAACAGCGCGGAAAATATGGTGGATAAGGATTATAACACCGCAATCGTCACACAGGATACGTTTACCATTCCGGACACGGAGACACAGGCGGCTGCGGGAGCAGCAAGCGTTACCGTTACCATAACGGCACTCGATCAGGCAGGCAATACCGCAACAAAGACCGTGACGATCAAGTTAAAGAGCAGAGAAAAGACGCCGGAAACAGGGATCGGCTATGTGGCAGAGACACTGACCGGACTGAAAGCAGATACAGTATATATCATCAACGACGCCGGATACCAGAGCGATGCAAAAGGGACGATCACCATAGAGGGAGGCTGGATGCCTGAAACGCTGACCATTGTGCAGCAGGGCAACGGCAGTACCACCGTAAACAGCAAGAAGCAGACACTGAACATACCGGCACGTCCGGATGCACCTTCGGGGAGCGCAGGAAACGCAAGCTATCCCGGCGCAGAGGACGGCACGATCACCCTGACGGCACCGGCACCCGGAACCACCTATGAAATATCGTCGGATGGCGGCGAGACGTGGAAGGACGCTGTCTTTACCGGCACGCAGATCACGGGACTGGCTGCGGGAGACTATCAGATACGTGTAAAGGCTGTGGAAGGGCAGAACTTTAAGAGTGAGCCGACGGCAGTGACCGTGGAGGAGACACCGGCAACGCCTTATCCGACCCCGGAGGCACGGATCGATTACAGAAATGAGACCCTGACAGGACTTGTACCGGGTGCGGTGTATGAACTGCGCTACGGCGTAGAGGTGAAAGAAGATACAGGAGAGGAAGGAGAGGACAAGGAGGACGACGTAGAAGCAGAGCCGACCGTGGTGACTATCGAAGTGGGCGAAGACGGAACCATTAAGATAGATGAGAAATGGATGGGTGAGACGTTTTTCTACATCGTAAGGAAAGGCAACGATAAGGATAAGTCCGACAGTGATGCAGAGCTTTTGCCGATCCCTGTAAGACCGGAGCCGCCGACACCCACAGGCGTGGACGTAGACCGGAATAACCCGACCGAGCTTGCGAAGCTAAAAGACCTGAAGCCGAATACCGCGTATGATGTATCTGCGGACGGCGGCGAGACGTGGGAGACTATGACCACCGATGCAGACGGCGTGATCAAAGGACTGGACGCGCCCGAAACCTATGTGGTGCGCGTGAGCGCAACCGACAGCAATTTTGCCAGCGAGCCAAGCGGTGATGTGAACGTGGACAGCTTCCAGCTGACCGTGACCTTCATGGCAAACGGTGAGAAACATCAGGAAGTAAAGGTGTATTATGGAAAGAAACTGTCACCGGTTCCGACCGTACCGTCCAAGAAGGACGATAAGGGACGGCCGCTTGCGGGCGAGTGGTGTAAGGATGAAGACGGAAATGTCCCCATTGATTTCAGAATCGAAAAGATCACAGAGGATATGACCGTATACGCCTGCTACAGCGAAGGGCGTCTGGTGACCTTAAAGACCGGCACAGGCTACAAACTGACCGCAGAGGAAGGCAGCGTAAGCCCCGTGAAATTGGGCGGCAGCTTTACCTTCAAGTTCACACTGACGGAAGGGTACGAGAAGACCGATAAATTTGCCGTGAAAGTAAACGGCGTTGTGGTCGAACTGACAGCGGACGATACCTATACCATTACGAATATCATGGAAGATCAGACCGTGACGGTGGAGGGTGTGAAGAAGAAAGCCGGAAGTGGTAAACCGGGTGGCGGCACAAAGCCCGGCGGCGATACGAAGCCCGGTAATGATACAGATCCCGGAAACGGTACGAATCCCGGCGGCGATACGAAACCCGGCGACGGTGACGGCGGCGGACAGCCGACAGACGGCACACCGCCCGCGGACGACAAAAAACCGGGAGATACGGACGATACGAAGCCGGGCGACGACAAGAAACCGGGAGATACGGATGATAAGAGACCGGGCGATGACACAAAACCGGGTGACGACAAGAAGCCCGGTGACGATACGAAACCAGACGATGGCACGAAACCCGGTGATGATAAGAAACCCGGAGATGGCGCAAGCCCCGAAGACGGTGTGCCACCGATCAGTGATGATGTGCCGATCATACCTGTAATCATAAAGGACGGAAAGATCGTCATAGATGGCGGAAACATCACAGACGGCGGAAACATCACAGACGGCGGAAATATCATAGGCGGTGGGAACACCACAGATGGCAGCAATACCGGAGATGGCGGAGGCATTACCACAGGAAACCTGCCGGGTATGGCAGGCGCAGGTTCTAACTCAGCAAACGGCACGACAGGCGAAAGCACGGTAAGTACCATGCTGAAAGTAGGAGACGGCGCGGTCATCGTCACGGTGGTATGTAATGGAAACTGTATGGCAGGCGTTGCAGATACCGTGGCAGTGGCAAATGCGGCGCTGACACCGGAGCAGATACAGCTGATAAGCGACGGTAAGACCATAGAGATCAGAATAGAAGTGACGGACATTTCAGAGAATGTATCGCCGCAGGATAAGGAAGTGATAGAAGACGCAGTAGAGGCGAATCGGGATGAACTTTCGGGACTGGTGCCCGGTATGTATATGGATATCTCCCTATTTATCAGAGTAGGCGTGTGCGAATGGAATGCCGTTACCTCTACAGAGGAACCGTTTGACATCATCATCGGGCTTCTGGAAAAGTTGCAGGAGGAGGGCAGAGAGTTTTATATCATCCGCTCCCATGAAGGGGAATATACCCTTTTAAACGATATGGACAGCGCTCCGGAAACCGTTACCATCAGCACGAATCTGTTCTCTGCATACGCTATAGCATTTAGGCAGACAGATACGGATGTTACGCAGGGCGGAAATGCGAAGTGCGGACTGTGCCATATCTGCCCGACCTTCTTAGGAATCTGCTGCTTTATCTGGCTGGCGGTCATAGCGGCTGTTATTCTAGTGGTTGTGATCGTGATCCTGAGAAGAAAAAAGGAAACGGAATAAATTTCATAAAGTCTTTACACCTTGTACATAATTCATTATAATGGTTATATCAATTCAAAAAGGTGGTGAAAGGATGGCTGCAGATATAACAATTGACGAATTAAAACAAGTCACTATTGATTATTACGTGAATTTGCAGCGAATAAAAAAGGCAGATACCGGCAACAATCCGGAATTAGAGTATCAACTAAAAGTTTATAAAAATAAACTAGCTTCTTTGGGCATCCCGTCTGAAGAATATGAAATGTAATAATTGAATAGTAATCTATAAACAAATCAGGGTGTAAAGTCTTTATTGAATTATAAAGTCTTTACACCCTGATGAGGTTTTCCGGAGCCTTTTGACCCGTAAATTCACATTGCGTATAAAATTAAAAAATTAAAAAACCATAAAATAATTGACAAACATAATCCCATCCCTTATGATAAATGAACCGGGAGACGAAACGTCCTCCGGCTATGTCAACGCTTACCACATTTTCTAAGGAGCGGTATGTGCATTTCGCACGTTCAGACAGTTTCTGTCAGTTTTTCCGACAGGCATTAAACATGGCATTAATACAAAGCATTAAAACACATCAAACGACAGTTATACTCTGTTACAACCGTCAGTCTACATCCGGCAATGCAGGGCGGTCCAGCCAGCGTTTGTCCGTGTCGAAAGGAGTTCTTATGTCTAAAGAGAAAAAAGCAACCCAAAGGAAACAGATCAGTAACAGCAAACGCCATGACAGCAGCAGTAAACTCATTTTCGGAAACGCAGAATTGTGTTCCCAGTTCCTCAGAAACTACATGGACATCCCGCTGCTTAAAAATGTCCGGGCGGAGGATATCGAGGATGTCACGGAACGCTACATACCCATGTTCACTGAGGAACGCGACTCGGATACGGTAAAACGTATACGAATATCAGAAAAAGACCCATTGTTTTTTGTCACGCTTATTGAACACAAGACCAAAGTAGATTATAATGTGAGTATGCAGCTTCTCCGGTATATGGTCTATATTCGGAAAAAAGGATGAACTGTCCCTGTTGATGCTGATCAACCGGCTGCAGAGCATTGCGGCATTCAGGGAACTTGACATACCAAAAGACTATCTGAAAGACCTGTCAGAAAATTCTACGGATGAACTGCTTGACATTATCGCGAGGGTGACGGCATCCATGCTGAGGCATTTACATCTGCCGGAGGAAGAAGTTGCGGAGTTTACTGACCAGGTAAAGGAGCGGGATATGGCAGTATTATTTGAATATTTTGAGGACGTGGATCTACCGGCGGAGCGTAAAAAGGCGAGAGAAGAGGGTCGTGCGGAGGGTCGTGCAGAAGGTCGTGCAGAAGGTCGTGCAGAAGGACTTGCGGAAGGTCGCGCGGAAGGTCGCGCGGAAGGTCGCGCAGAAGGACTCACAGAAGGGTTTGCAGCGGGCGAATCTGGTTTCATCAGGCTGACCCAGATTCTGCTGGAATCCGGCTGTATGGATGAACTGTCCAGAGCCGTTACCGATCCGGAATACAGGAAAGCGTTGTATCGGCAATATAATCTGTAATATAGCAGGGCTCATCTGTGGTATATAATTAAATAGTAACAGTAACTTCAGGTGCATGATAAAATAGAAAATCAATATCATGCACCTTTTTTGTTTTACTTTTTTGATATTGATGGGTACATTACAGCAACCACTTACGTCAAAAAGGGCAGAAAAGTATTGGCGCGATTTTTTGAAGCAAATGAAACGGATTATTGAATTGAAATATAAGAAAAGATTGCGTATAATTTTGTTAGTTTGTCATTATATGAATAATTATATGTGAAGGGAACAAACTATGAAAATAATTAAAAGGATTAAAAAGACCATTCAAGGGATTCTTCATCCCTCTTTTGAATCTCTTATGAACGAGTTTGCCATCGTGGAGGACATGTCTGCCGTGAATGAGGAGCGTCTGGAACACTTCCGGGTCATGGTCGAGCAGAGAAAGGCAGATGAGGTGCGTATAAAAGGCTCCGGAGGAGAAGAAAATACAGAATGAAGCGGGCAAAATTACAGTGTGGATAATTTTTCTTGAGCTTTTTTCATAAAATTTCTTTTCGTAATTCATGAGATGTGATATAGTATAAGAGAATATGGAATAAGGAGCAGATGATAATGGCACAAAGTGATGCCGAACAGGAGGCCGAGCTGGCGAAGCGTAAGCGTATCCGGCGGTTAAGAAATCTGATCATCTTTGTTCCGCTTTCCACGATACTGGTATTGCTGATTACCTGCATTTTTCTGGGAATCAGTCTGTACATTACGAAGAAAGAGCTACACGAGGCAAAGTCGGCAATCGAGGCGGCAGCCGGCGGGACTCAGACGGTGAGTGTTGACAATACACAAGCGTCCGGTGATCCCCTGCTATACACGACCATCGGGGTGGACGAGTTTGAGAGAACAAGGATCGACGGCGAAGATCAGTCCGAGGAGAATACGGGTATCCGTAAGGTGTATCTGACTTTTGATGACGGTCCGAGCAGCAACACAAATCGGATTCTGGATATACTGGCTGAATATGATGTGAAGGCAACCTTTTTTGTAGTCGGGAAAGAGGAAGAAGGATATCAGGCGTTATATAAAAGAATCGTGGATGAGGGGCACACACTGGCGATGCATTCCTACAGCCACAAATACAATGAGATCTATCAGTCACTGGAAAGTTACAGCGCTGATTTAAGCAAACTGCAGGAATTTTTATACGATACTACGGGCGTGTGGTGCAGGTACTGCAGATTTCCCGGCGGGAGCAGTAATACGGTGAGCCGTGTGGACATGCATGAGTTGATCGCGTATCTGGACGAGCAGGATATGTCTTATTTTGACTGGAATATCTCTTCGGGCGATGCGATGAGTTCGTCCATCAGTCCGGAGGAAATCATCAGAAACTGTACCGCTAAGCTGAAGAATTATGATGAGGCGATTATTCTAATGCATGATGCCTCAGAGAAAAATTCGACGGTGCGGGCG
>JAAUZY010000013.1 GCA_014804355.1 Lachnospiraceae bacterium | reverse complement strand
CTGCCTCCATTCCTTTATCTTTATTAATTCTGTTCAAATAGTTTAAAGCTATCTGCCTATTTTATACAGAAAGCAAATCTGCCTCCTTGGTACGATAATTATATCATACCAAAGAGGCAAATACTATCTACCCTTTCACCCTTTCACCACACCCACAGTCCTAAGCTTTCTGACCGGAGTCACAATATCCGTCTGCTGTGCCATAACCTCATCAATGTCTTTATATGCAAATCTGCACTCCTCAGCCACATCATTCTTCTTCCTCTTGCCGAGAACCACACCCTGCTCTTTTAAGTCCACCATCACCTGCTCAGTCGTAAATGCATTCATCGCGCCGGTTCTGGAATAAGCCCTTCCTGCGCCGTGTGATGAAGTATGAAAAGACTCCGGGTTTCCTTTTCCCTCTACGACATAGCTGTAAGAACCCATAGCGCCCGGTATGACGGCGCGCTCTCCCTGCCTTACCCTCGTTGCACCTTTGCGGTGTACCCATACATTCGCATCGTAGTGATTCTCCAATGCCGCATAATTGTGGTGACAGTTGATCTGATCGGTAAAAGAAACCATTCGCCCCGCATATCTTTCTATGTGCTCCTTTACAACACCACACACCTGCTCCATCATGCGCTCCCTGTTCTCATAAGCATAGTCCAGAGCTAGATGCATCCAGTTAATATACTGCTGCCCCTCCTTGGTATGCACCGGAAGAAAAGCGAGCCTGTACGCATCCGGCACCTGACTGTACCATGTGCTGTTCAGTTCACGCGCCTTATTGTGAAAATAGTCGCAAATCTCCTTCCCCAAATGACGGCTTCCCGAATGAATCATGATACAGAGATACCCTTCCTCATCCTCCTGAAGTTCAATAAAATGATTGCCGCCTCCGAGTGTTCCCACTTGAAAATAACCTTCCTCAATCAGATGTACTAACTCCGGATTTGCCTCATATTTATCCATATTTTCAAGCGCCAGATCAAGCACCGCCGACTCTTGTTTCTGCTTATGTTTCTCAAATCCCACGGGAACAGTACGCATGATATTTCCGATCATCGACTGCATGATCGACGCCGTTCCCACCATTACTTCCCTGATCTCCTCATATTTGATATCCGTTGCCACAAACACCATTCCGCAGCCGATATCCACGCCCACCGCGTTGGGGATGATCACATCCTTCGTTGCAATAACACCGCCGATGGGCATTCCCTTTCCCGTATGGGTGTCCGGCATAAGGCACACCCATTTATGTAAAAAAGGAAGATTCGACAGATTGTAAGCCTGCTCTATGCAGCTCTCCTCTATCCTGTCTATTCCTGACAGCCACACTTTTATCGGAAATCTTGTTTTATCATTATATATTACGAACATAATCTCTCCTCCACCTTTCTGTATCTCTCACTATCAAGTACCTTCTTCAGACATGCAAACGGGTCTAACTCATTGGTAAGAACCATATTGCAGATATTAACTGAAAAACCGCTGACCAGCGCCACACCAAGCTCATTCTCGCGAACCGGGATCACATTCGTTCTGCTGTTCACATTCCAGAATACCAGCTTCGGCATCCTGTAGCCATAGCCCGCGAAACGTCTTCCTATCGTATCAAAAAGCGTCTCCGTGCTACCTCCTCTTACCGCCATATCAAATTCCATATCCGAAATCACAAGGATCGTCCCCGGAAGTTCCTCCTGCTTTAAGTGATTTCTCACCGCCGTCTGCAAGATCAGTTCAAAAGTCGCCTCGATATTCGTATTGGAACAATCGCTGTGCGAGAATGCCAGTTCCAGCTTCTCCCGAAGGTTTCTGCACGCTGACAGATCCACATACTTCGGGCTGGCCGAAAAAGTAATAAACTTGTCATGGTATGCTCCGCTCATCTGCTCTGCAAAATAAATACCGAGTGCATTGGAAACATGCAACGCCGTAGTATTTCCGTCACCTACCGGGCACAACATACTGCCGGAGCCGTCCACCACACAGAGCACATTTCCGGCATCTGCCGACATATCCGGAAGATTCTTCCACAATGCCTCCAGTGTCACATCCTCCGCTCCGGTCTCCATTCTCCATCCGGTACGCACCATATACTGCGCCACAATCTCATGCGGCATCAGCACACCCGCATGTATTACCGCATGGTTTTCCTGCACTTCCTTCAGGTAGTCCTTCCGACGATCCTGATCATGAAGCATAAATGCATTCCGGTAAATAATATTCGCCCTGGACGCAACTCTTGTATAATCAATTTCCTCCCAGCGGTTACCACTCATATACACTTCTGTCACATCTAAGTATGCCCGCAGAGAAGATAACATCTTTCTGTACTCCTTAGCGGTCAGCCCCATGAAATGCTGTAACTTGACCGCCTCTCTCTGGGATTGCTGCGAAGAGGTATTGTTGCCCGGCATCCACTTAGCGCAGAGTGATATCTTCTCAGATTCCTTCATATTTATGATATCCCTCTCCAACTGTTCCTTTAATACTGTCAATACTGCATTTTCAAGCGGTGTCTCAAACAGGCACAACAGATCGTCATAACGTCCGTATTCCGCCATGATATCAATCAGCCCGTTTATCATCTTCGGATCGTTTCCCGCCAGATATCGGATGATAATGCGAAATGTTCGTCTCTCTCCCAAGCCGCCTCTTACATCCCGCAGAAAAAACAGCCACTTCATCGCAAGCATTCTGTCCTCATAAAACGCAGGGATAAACTTCTTAATGATCTGCGCCTCTGTCATGCTTCTTAAGGATGCCACCGCAAAATTCAGATCCACCAGTGCCTTGCCCGTGGTCGCATAACCTACAGCCCCGTTTTCTGTCTTCTTCTTTGTATCATTTATCATAGTATGTAATCTTTCCATGAAGTTCATAGTCAATACCTCCTCATTTTACTCTCAAAATTTTTCCCTTTATAAAGCCTTACCGGGGCAGGATTCGAACCTGCATAAACCGATTTGTATTGCTGTGAAAGTCTTTAACAAGACTTGTTTTTCCACGGTAAGGCCAATCTTAGACTTTGGAAAATCCGAAGGATTTCGCCGAGGCGGGATTCGAACCCACGACAACGCACTTAAAAGGTGATTACGATTGCTGTTAAAGTCTTTGTCAAGACTTGTTTTTTTCGCGCTCTACCATCTGAGCTACTGCGGCGTCTGCCATCGGACTGTTTTCCTCTGTCTGAATCTAAGATACAATATCCAGACATAATAATCATTTCAAAAAAGTTGCGAAGGTATGGTAAAATAAAAAGACATGGAGTTACACTAAGACAGCCAAATACGCTGTCTAAGTGTAACTAGACCATGTCTGAGAGAATGCCAAAAGCAGGCATTCTCCCCAGCGTCGGACTGAAAATACGATTTAGGAGTGCTTCAATGTCAGAATTCAAAGAACTTATAAAATCTTTTTCTAAGAGCAGAGAATATGTCCGGGACTTTTTTGTGTATGGTTTCAAGACCCGCGACGAATTTGGCGGCTGGAGCAGCCGTACCTATGATAATGAACGCCGCAGGCTGGAAAGCTGGCTGTCCGGATATGTCAGACAGGATTATATCGGAAAGGGAAAAACAAAAGGGAAAAATATCTACTTATCCATCGACAGCAATCTGCTCGACACGAACCCACTGTATCGGGTATGGAAGGCTAAGAGCTTCACGGATAATGACATTATGCTACACTTTTATATCTTGGACTATCTGCTGAAATCCCCGGAGCAGACAGCAGATGAGATTACCGATGGTCTCCTTGAAGCATATGACAAGGTGTTCGATTCCCAGATTGTCCGCCGAAAATGCAACCAATATGCCGCGGAAGGTATGCTTGTGAAAGAGAAATGCGGCAAGGAAGTACTGTACCGTCTCGCCCCGCCTTTTCAGGAACTGCTGACTGCACACCCCGGGTTGAAAAATGCCATAAAGTTGTATCAGCTTTCCTCTCCCCTTGGTATCGTCGGGAATACCATTATGGACACCGCCTCATTTCAAAACAACCTGTTTCGGATCAAGCACAACTTCTTCGTCCATACGCTGGAAGATGAAATGCTGCTTCCCATCCTGCAGGCAATGCATGAGCACAAGTCTGTCTTTTTACATATAAAAGGCACGAAATCGGACAACCTTCTCGACGCGGAGGGCGTCCCGCTGAAAATCTTTACCAGTACCCGAACCGGCAGACGCTATCTATGCCTTTATCTTCCGAATAAAAAGCGCTTTACAAATATTCGTATGGATGCGGTGAAGGCGGTAAAAATAGAAGCGCCCGTTCCCGACTATGAAGTCATCAGAGAGAAACTGGAGAGGAATAAAGAATCCGCATGGGGCGTCTCTTTTCAAAATGGCAACCGCCATCATTCCGAGCACGTTAAACTGACGTTGCATATCAATGAAGAATCTGAAAAATACATACTGAAGCGACTACGGCGTGAGGGAAAAGGCGGTGTTATCCTGCGAACTGCTCCTGATACCTTTACCTATGAGATTGAAGTATTTGACGCAAACGAAATGCTGCCGTGGATTCGTACCTTTATCGGGCGAATCGTTTCAATTGAGTCAGACTGCCCGCAACTTAAAGAACGTTTCCAGAGAGATTTTTTGACGATGTACCACATGTATTTTAAGGAATAAAGAAGGACGTAAACTTACAAATGACAGAAATTTTTTCAGAAGTATATAATTGCTATTTTCAAGTAATCAAATCACTAATTGAAAAGAAAAACTGCATATCGGAGAAAGAAGTAAACTTTCATATTAAAAATACCTGCTTTGAAGAAAGCATCCTTTACCTGCTTCCCAAGCTTACAGAAGAAGGCTGGGGTTTTTATGAGAAGCAGGACGGACTCTTACACTCCAGATTATCCGAAAACTTCTATGTCCCGCTCACTGATTTGCAGAAATCTTACATAAAGGCGATTCTTCTGGACGACAAGATCGGTCTTTTTCTCGACGATAATGAAATCGAGGCGATTAATCACGCTTTTTCAGACGTTCCACCCCTTTACCTGCCCGACGATTTCTACTACTATGACCGATTTTCTGACAAGGACGACTATAAGAATCCCGATTACAGGAAACACTTTCGCACGATCCTGTCAGCAATGCAAAATCATGAATATGTAGATATCCTCTACGAATCACGCCATCACCATAGGGTACACCGCAGTTATCTGCCGTGCCGTCTGGAATATTCCATTAAAAATGACTGTTTCAGGCTGTTGGCGGTCGAAGCCCGCACGCAACAAGATCCAATCGAGTCTCATTCACACCGGAATCCGCCTGCGGCTCACGCTAAAAGGAATCCAAAGGTGATTACGCTAAATTTATGCCGCATCCGGGAAGTTATCTCAACCGGCAAGACCGTCAAGCAACTTCCGAATATCAATCACCTCCTACAGCGTTCCTGCTACCACGAACCTGTGCGTGTCATCATCAAGAACCGCCGCAACGCTCTGGAGCGTGCAATGTTGCAATTTGCCAACTACGAGAAAAGCACCCGCAAGCTTGATGAAGATACTTACGAGTGCCTGATCTACTATAATAAGGAAACGGAGACAGAGCTTCTGATCGAAATACTGTCCTTCGGTCCTATGATCAAAGTGGTGGGAAATGAAACTTTCCTTCGGCTTATTAAAGAACGGCTTATGAAGCAGGCGGCGCTGTAACTTGTGGTGAACCACCACTCTTCCAAACCTGATACAACTGTGTGATTACCTGCTCAATAGGCGCTTTCCTGATTTCTACATCCATGATCCCATCAGTATGCGACAACCTCTCCAGCAATACTTGAATGGACAGACGTGACAGATCCACTTCATATTCAAAAACTCCGTGTTGTCCGCCAAGGAGTCTGCACCCTTCAAGTTCAGGGATTCTACCGTCTGTAGTAACCGTAAAATGTGTCAGATTTCCCGTGATCTCGCGCAACCCATCGAAGCTGCCGTCATAAGCCAGCTTTCCCTTTGAAATCATCAGGATTCTCTGCGCCATCTCCTCGAGATCATCCATATCATGACTCGTCACCATGATCGTCACACCGGCCTCCTGATTGATCTTTTTCAGGAAATCTATCATCTGGCGCTTCGCAACCACATCCAGTCCCAGTGTCGGCTCATCCAGCAGAATCAGCTCCGGTGAATGCAGCAGCATCATTGCCAGATCCGCCCGCATCCGCTGCCCCAGAGACAGTTCTCTTGCAAAAGTATTCCTGATCTCGTCGATATCCAACAGTTCCGTCACCATATCCAGATTACGCCTGTATGTCTCATCCGTGATATTCCACACCACCTTTTTCCACTCAAAACTCTGTATAACCGGATGATCCCACCAAAGCTCCGTCCGGTTTCCGAATAACACGCCAAGCTTTTTCATAAGCGCTATCCTGTCCTTTTCCGGTGACATTCCGAGTACGGATACGCTTCCCTCCGTGGGCTGAAGCATGCCCGAGAGAAGCTTCATGGTCGTACTCTTGCCTGCTCCGTTTGGCCCGGCATACGCCACAAACTCGCCATGTCTGATTTGGAAAGAAACATTATCAATGGCTGTCACAATTTTCTTTTCCTGATTGAAAATACCTCTTCTTCCTTCTTTTCTGTGCCACTGTGTAAATGATTTACTCACGCATTCCACCTTTACCGCAATATCATCAAGCACGGTGGCCTCCTGAAACATATCTGTTGATTCCTTTTTTAACATAATATCTAAATCCTTTCCTAAAAAAATAAGCTGCGGCAAGCGATATCAGCAGTGCAAATACCGCAGGATAAAAGTTTGCAAGTGTCGTCGTCTTCCCAAACAGGATCATCGTCGGAAACCATGCCGTAAGCCCCGCCGGGAAAATAGTCAATAACGGGTATCTGATATACACCGGCATACCGGATAACGGAAATGTCATGGTGTGCTCTACACTGTAGATCACCGTACTGGATATCTCCTCACACTGNACCGGCGCATAAAAAGCAAGACTGGAAAACAGGTACGAGCATGCCACCACGATCACCATACTGATCATCAGTTGGAGAATCAGCATACCCGGCCACCACCACGGCAGGGTCATTTCCATCTTACATACGGCCACGCACAACAGTGCAATTCCTGACAGAAGACTGCTGGAGCAGGTAAACGGAAATATTCCGACTGTCAGTTGCACTGCATACGGAAGCGGCATGATAAACATATGCTCCCACTGCCCTCGTCCTATGATCCTGCTTGGAAACAGCGCATTACAGCCACCCATCATATTGAGAAAACCCATCACAATATTGCCATATGCCAGCATGAACAGAACTTCATACTGATCCATTCCTCCAATTCCGCCGAACTTCCATGCCAGAAGAAATATNCCGGAAATCGACGATATATTGGAAACAATNTCGGCNGTGATGGCAATTACCATGAACTTNGTGTCCCGNAGCAGCGAAGCCAGATCCATCCNGGCATATATCCCAAGCAGCTCAAAATATCTCTTTATCNTTACTTTACCCACCAAAACTCACCATCCTCTCTCTGTATCTCCGAAACCATATGACCGCGGCGATCCATGTCACAATATTCCAGAAAAACTGTACCGGAATAATCTCCATAGCCTCCGNACTTCCCACATACAATGACAAAAATGCTCCNCCCAGACTGCCGAAGGGCTGATAGCTGATCCACCTGTCCATACCAAAGGGCAGTATTTTAAACGGAATCACCGTGCCCGAAAAAAAAGATACAACAGCGTTCCTGATTACATATGTCAGCCACGAAACATTGCGCAGCCTGACAGTAACGCAGTAAAACAGAATTTCAAGTGCAAATCCAAGTGATACACTTAATATAAGCGACGGAATCACCCACAATGTCTCCGGCATAACACGAATCTTAAAAAGAGACGCAGCCAAAAACATGGGCAGTGAAAACAAAAGAAACATCGGTATCCACTCCCCGACCGTCCTTGCTATCACCTGACCGAANACGGGNATCGGACGGGTAAACATCTCCATACTTCTGGTATCGTAATCCCATGCTGACANAAAAGTATTCACAATCATCATATCTGTCAGCAGAGCATTGANATAAGTGTAGGTCATAAGCTGAGAAACCGACAATTCCACCTCGTATCCGNTTTCCGCCAAAGATCTCCAGATAAACATTACCGGCACCAGATACACAACCTTCATAATCATATCCGGAAACATATATAACACGCCTCCGTTCGTTTTTTCCTGCACCGCCATTCGGGCGGTNGCCATATATTTACTAATCATNATNTTTCCTCTCATTCTGCCGTACNCGGCACTNTNATTTACNACGCCCNGTTTTTGGGCATAAAAAATCCCNGTACAGACTGTTTTGTCCGCACAGGGTCCNCGTTTCCGACTNAAAAANATGTCACAGCNAANTTGTGATATTNCATAATNAATTTATCACAAAACTGCCATGCTTCCGATNATCTCGTCACGTGGTGAGCAGCATACAAAACAATCCGTTGTCCCAAAAAAGGGCATAGTTATCCCCTGCAGCTCTGTTTTGTAAGTAAATCTGCGCACAATATCACTACCGGCAAATAGCTCCTTAACTGCCAGAACTTCGTATTGATTCATGCTTCTCACCACCTTTCATAAATTTATCTTCGCTCAATTCTTGAACAAACAACTTCCTAATATAATGAATGCAAGCTGTTAAGCATGTATTCATTATATAATATCTTATAAAAGTTTACAACAGTTTATCTAATTTTATACCATACAATGCTTTGGAGAGAGCGTACAATACTGCAATTTAGGAGATTGTTTACATATTTTCGTTATCTTCGCATGATATGTATTAACTTCGGTTATACTTGAAAATGCCCATTGCATATGCTATAGTATGTGTAGGCAAAGAACGAAATGAATGGTTCTGGTTCAGACCAATCGAAATCCCATAGAGTTGCAGCTCTATGGGATTTCTTTTGTGTTTTTGAGTTACACTAAACTAGGCTAATTACCGCTTTTGATTGTCGTCTAGCCATTTGCAAATGAGATGGCAAACCACACCTGCCATGACGGCAATAATAAACGAAATGAATAATTCCATGCTCAGACCCCCTTCCTGTCACCAGTTTAGGGGCGGTAACAAATAGATTATATCATTATTCATTTCATTGTAGAACGTTTTTTAATAATATTTTACATGAATTTTTGAATTCTATTTTCCTGCCGCTTTACAAATTCATAAATCTCAAAAGCGTTCTGTGCACAGCGCACATCCTGTATCTCTTCAAAATAAGCAACAAAAAGCAGCTCAATGCACTCCATCACATAAGGAACCGCCCGTTTCTCTGCTACTGATAATTCCAACTTACTGCCATACCCCGCAAAAACATTTTTCACCATTTCAAACCACTGTTCCTGTGTAATCCCCAGTTTTTCTTCTTCCGATAATAGGCCAAGAAGAAAATAACACAGATCAAAAATCCGTATATTCCTCTGGCTTAGATCAAAGTCGATATATCCGCAAAACTCGCCATCCGCAAATAGGAAATTTCCAAAATGAACATCTCTGTGGATCAGTTGTACCGGCAGTTGGTCATACACGCTTTCTAAACGTGACACCGTTTCCTCATATGCCTCCTTGTCTATATAACTCCAATGATTTTTCTCCAAATTATTCTTTACCCAGCCGTTCATCTCCTCCAATAAACTGTTGTTCCAAAATACGTCTTCGGATTCGCACTTTTGAAAAGCTATGTGCAGATCGGCTATTATTTCTCCCATCTTCATAGCGACTTTTTCCGCATCATCGATCCGTATGATATTTTTCCCCGAAAGCTTCTTAGACAGGAAACAAAAAATATCATCATATACTGCATATCGTTCATGACTCCTTGTTGGAACAATTTCCCCGACAGGAATATTCATTTCACCTAAAATCTGCAGGATTTTCAGGTTCCGCTCCAACATCTCCACGTCATGATATACTTTCAAAACATAATCGTCGCCCACCTGCCATGCCGTATCATAGATTTGTTTTATCTCTCTTTCTTCCAATCCCCACTGATCAAGAATCTCGGTAATTTTAATATTCATGACGGTATATTCCTTTCGCTGATTGATAATGATTCTTCTGATACTTGACTCCGATAAATGATATATTTCCGAGAGATGCCTCCTGCCTACCCCCTCCAAATATTTCCTGTAAATCTGCGCATCCCGTTTTTCTAATTCTGTTTTATAATCAGTTACAGATTCCGCGGACCGTTTACTCTTTATCGGAATATACAGATATTCTCCCTGTACATATTCCTGTATCTGTTCCAGCAATTCCTGCGGCAGTACATTCTTTGCACTTTGATATTTCATGTAAGTCGTTCTCCATTCCCACGCCTTATCCATCCCTATCCATAAGAATCCAATTTTTTCAATGCATGACATCTAAAATCTTATCCTAATATAGTGTATCATAGATCAAACGGCTTGTATGTTTATCTTTAAGACAGAAAAAATACAGACAAAAATACCCCTAAACAGGTTTTATATTCCATTGTCCTACTTAAGGGTATCATATCAGACGCCGTAATCTGCACGTCTCCGTCACCATATTCACTATAAATGCTATATTAGTAAAGCATTTCCCTAATCTTCCTCATTTCCGCCCAGACATTGTCTCCATAGTTACTTACTAATACCGAAATAATCCCTTTATCCCGATTATACTCCGATATAAAACTGACTCCCGGATCGCACCCTTGAAAATATGCNAAATCCTTACCGCCGGGATTGTCAATAATCCAGACACCGTAGCCGTAATATCCTTCCTCTTTATCAGCCCCGTCTCCGCTCTGTTTACTGAGCATATCAGATACCATTGCCTTTGAAATCAATTTTCCTTCCGATAAACCGATCCAAAAATTCACGATATCTCTTACCGTAATAAATGCACCGCCCGCNCCNGTACCTTTTGCATCCACAGAAAATATATTTGTNCGATAATCATTCNTNTCGGCACAATAAATATAGTGATTGGCGCANCGNGCCGGTAATCTGTCCAANTCAAAATAACCGGTCGATTCCATACCGCACACATCAAANANATTNNCTNTCAGATANTCGTCAAAANNCATTCCCGTGACTTTTTCAATAATCATTGCGAGTAATACATAGCCTGAATTGTTATATTGAAATTTTTCGCCTTTCGGATACATCATGGGCTTATCGATCATTAACGGAAGCAGATCACTATTGTGTCTGATTTTATAATTGGGAAAATCAATCCACAACTCCTCATATTCGTCCATAACGCTTTCATCAAAGTAATCAGGCACACCCGACGTGTGCGTCAAAAGCTGTCTGACCGTAACATCCCGATCAATATCATTCCACTCAATATCGATTAGTTTTCCTAAAGTATCATCAAACTTAACTTTTCCCTGTTCAATTAACTGTAAGACTCCTACTGCCACAAAAACCTTTCCCGCCGACGCGCTGGCAAATCTGGTCTCTAGCGTGTTCGGAATTTCATTTGGCAGATCGGCGAATCCGGCTGACCGCTCGAACAAAACCTCTTTATCTTGAACAATGTATATATTTCCCCTGAAACTGCTGTCGAACATTTCTTGTATATTCATATTTCCAGATGTCCTCTCCCATGTTATTCACAAACCATTTTTTATCGTTATTCGTATTATACATAATAACCATATTTCCTGCCATCAAATAATACGGCACACTTGCATATTCTGATTCATGTGTGCCGTTTAGCAATGCCACGATAGATTGAACTCCTGATCAACTCTGAAAAAATGCTAGAATCAGTCTGTTCATGTAAATATTAGTTATCCAACACCAAATCCGAACGAATATAGCAATCTTCTACAGATGATACATCCATATCCTCCGTTAAAGACTCCTTATCAATTCTATACCACATTTGATCATCCTTTCCCTCTGCTGCCTCCAATATTATGAGTTCTTCTCCTTCTGCCAACAGACCGACAACATCAAACTCTTCTCCTGCACCAGCTCTGATTCTGCATACACGGTCACCTACATATACTGTCTGAGGAAATTCCGGTAATTGCTCCTGCATATCAGAAGAAATCCGGTTTTCTTCTGCATAAGCTTCTAATTTCTCTGCATTTATGCTGTCTGCATTTCTATCCGTATACAAATAAGCTCCGATCATAACTGCACCGACACCTAAAAAGATAGTGACCAAAATCATTGCTATTGTTGATTTCTTTGACATCCTTTTGTAATCCATAATCCTTTCCATCCTTTCCTTCAATATTATTCCGTTTTCACTCAATGTAACAGATGCAAGCGAGTTTTTATACGTTCCCCCAATTCCAAGAGAATTGATCAATGTATCACCATATTTTTGACGCCCGTCCTTATCCAGATATTTAATCACAGCTTCATCACAGGCAAACTCACATAACCTGCCGATATCCCTGCACATAAAATACACCAGCGGATTAAACCAATGCAGACATACCGTTAATTGAACAAGCCACTTATAAAACATATCGCCATGCTTAAAATGTGTCAGCTCATGCAATATCGTATAATCAAAAGCCTCTTCTGCCATGTCCGTTGTCGGAAGTACAATACAGGGATGCAGAAATCCAATCAATAGCGGCGAAGAAACAAGATTATTTGTGTATAACTCTACCTGCCTTTTTATTCCGGCATTCTCTGCCACCTGCGCCAGCCGGTTTAAAAGCACAGGGTCTGATACCTCCGTTTTTCCTGCCTTAACATACCGTACAAAGCTCTGATAAATCGTCACTTTCCTCACTAACATAAATCCGGCAATCATAAACCAGACATACCACATATTTTCCAAACCAAATTTGAAAATGTCCGATGATAAAAACCCCGAACCCCCCGTGGAATCTTTATCGTGCATCAGCTCATAAACCATACCGTCATCATTTACCGCCGGCTGCGTAATTGTACCAGCCTGCTGCAATGGCTCTGTCAAAGTTGATTGTGTAGTAATACTATCAATTTTTGAAAACATAGTACCTACAAAACTTGTCCTCGGCGAAAAAGGAAGGAGCAGACGCAAAACTACGATCAGCCACAGATAATACTGCCAGCGTTTACTAACCCTGTTTCTAAAAAAGAACTTCAAACCAAACATCAAAACCGCTAAAATACTTCCTGAAAAAGAGAGCGATATAACAATTTTCATCAAATTACTCATCCCGTTTTCCTTCCCAAAATCTTTTTAGTTCTTCGCAGTCATCCGGTGTCAGCATATCCCTTTGTATCATAGTGGCAATTAAACCTTTTGCATTCCCCTCATACAATTTATTAAGAAAATTTTGCGTCTGCACTGCCTGATAATCCATTTCTGATATCAGCGCAGTGTACTCATTCCGTCTTCCCATTTTATGTGACTTTATAAAACCCTTGCTAATCAATCTGGATAAAAAAGTCATAATCGTGTTTTTCTGCCATATCCGATCCGTTTTCTCCAGTTCAGCCATAATCTGTGCATAAAAAGCAGTCCCTCCATTTGCCCAGATAATTTTCATTAATTCCAATTCTGAGTCCGAAATCTGTACTAGCATAGTGTCTCTCCATTCTAAAACTAAGCAAAGGACAACATAGTGACGTCTTTTGTTTAGGCTAACACTATGTTGTCCTTATGTCAAGACTATTTTTTGTAATATTCCCTCTGTCTGATGGTAGATTTGTCAATCCATGTAAACTCCTTGTCATATATTTTATAATAATTTTATTGTAAATATGACATAATTAATATATAATTTAAGCAGATGGAGAAAGGAGAAATATTATGGCTTCTGTATGTGAGAAATTGAAATTGCTGAGAGAGCAAGCTGGCTTAAGACAGGGACAGATTGCTGAATTTTTGGGTGTTACCCAAACATATATATCCAAGGTTGAGACCGGTGAAAGAAATCTTACAGTNGATCAATTAGAAANCCTTGCCACTCTTTATGGGTATAGNCTGTCATCGTTTGTTGATACACAGAATGACATTTGTCCTATTCAATTTGCATTCAGAGCTCANGAAGTNAGTCAAAANGATCTTAAAGTTATTGCAGATATTGGNNGGATTGCACTNAACAGCCGCTTTATGACAGANATGTTGGAGGGTGCGAATGATTGATAAACTTGAGCTTAATACAAAGGCACAGGAATTAAGAGAATTACTTGGCGAGGATGCCAATTCTCCGTTAGATATTTTTTCTCTTGCNNNTCANATTGANGGTTTAACCATTGTATACTATCCTTTGGGGGAAAANATCAGNGGTATGTGTGTNAAAGATGATAAGGTTNAATTGATNGCAATTAATTCGACGATGTCCTATGGCCGACAGAGATTTTCTCTCGCACATGAATTTTACCACCTGTATTTTGATGATTTATCCGGTTTTAATGTTTGTGCGAAGAAATTTGATCCNAAAAATGAAGTTGAAAAAAAAGCTGATCAGTTTGCTTCNTATTTTATTGCGCCCTATAAATCATTAAGAGCAATGATTAAAAAAATCTGCGGAACAGGTTCCTATTCATTACAGAATATCATTGCAATTGAGCAATATTTTGGGATGAGCCACCAAGCGACGCTTTGGAGATTAATCANCGAAGGTTATTTGACAAAAGCCGATGCTGAAAAATACAGTATTGGCGTAATCTCTGCTGCAAAGAGCCTTGGATACGATGATAAACTATACAANCCGACGCCTGTAGAATTACAGAAAAAAACTTACGGGCATTATTTAAAGCAAGTAGAAGAATTACGTCAAAAGGACATAGTATCATCNGGAAAAATAGACGAGTTGCTTTTAGACGCTTTTCGTGATGATATAGCGTTTGGAGATGATGAAAANGGAGGAGAAGCGATTGACTGACAGACTTTTTTTCGANACCGATTGCCTATCCGCCTTTCTATGGGTACNCGGNGAAAGCATATTNTCACAGCTTTANCCNGGGCGTATTATTCTNCCTGCCCAAGTATATGATGAATTAAAGAGNGTTCCTCATNTATTGGCAAAAGTTGATGNAATGAAAAATGNAGGNAATCTTATAGTTGACAGTATNGAAGTNGGTTCTGCNGAATATCANGACTATCTCCAAATGATAACANCNCCGGATACCGGAATGCGAATTATAGGCAAGGGAGANGCNGCTGNTATTGCCATGGTAAAAGAACGNGGCGGAACCTTAGCCAGCAATAATNTAAGGGACATATCTTCCTATGTTGAAAAATACGGATTAAANCATATCACNACAGGCGACATTCTCATAAANGCAATGAATNCNGGCATAATCTCCGAGACTGACGGCAATGATATTTGGGCTAATATGATCCGCAAAAAACGAATGTTNCCAACTGCAACATNTACAGANTATATTAAAAGCAAAGAAACATAATAGATGATTCAGGCTCAAAAAACGGCACACCTNCATATTCTGTAAGTGTNCCGNTTNGCAATGCTACATAACGAAGCACATAAGCCGCCATTAAAATCTGTTCTCTAGCGTTAATGCTCATACCAGACAATATNGTCATAATCCANNTGCTCAGTGTCCCCACTAATGGAATANGCTCCACTAATACTGCCGTCTATAGCATTGACATAACAAACATAAGAGAAAAAANCCTCAGGTTTCATCTCATCCCATTTATCAAACTGTACTTCATACGCAATATCTCCCTTATACTCGTCTTCGTCGGTGATATCAACTAAACCCACNTCCCATCCATAAATCTCGGCCTCCGGGCGGTCTATAAGTAATTTCAGTTCCTTTGCCTTTTCGCCAATATCNGCNTCCATCGCCNTCCTTGCAAANTCTANCGCTTCCTCTTCNCTGATTCCGCCTGCCGCCTTCACCTTTTCCTCAAGCATAGCTTTTTCTGCCAGTTCCTTCGCCAAATCTTCCGCAGCTATCTGCTCCGGTGTTTTCCCATTTAGACCCTGTTCTACGGCGTAGCTCATCGTATGCTGAAAATCAATGATCTCCAAAATCTCCTCGTCAGACATTTCCCGAGCCGGCAGATTGAAAATACCCGTAGACCTGATATAGCAGACTGTTCCCTCCGGCGCATCCTCTGCATTGTCCACCTGTGCAATGACATTTTCGGGGAATTTTCCATCCTTATATGCCTGCCAAAGCTCTTTATTGCGTTCCTTTTCACTGTCGGAATACTCCCTTGAAAAAGTGTCAGCCTCCGTAGGCTTCGACTGAGCCATATCGTTAATTTCCTTCACTTCCTCCTTGGGAATGCTTTCCATTCTCTCCTTTACCACACTTGTCACAAACGCCCGAACCGGAAAACTGATTATACCTGACACCAGCACAAGCGCTGCCGTAGCCGTCGCTATCCTTCTCCAATTCCATGTCCTTGTATTCTTATTTCCATTTTCCATCCGTTTCTGAATATTCATAATGATCTCCTCCTGCATCTCCGATGAAATGTGTACCTGATCCATTACTTCTTTTACCTCGTATCCGTCCATCCGTTATACGCCTCCTTCCATCTTAACCATATCGCGCATCTGTTTCCTTCCCCGCAGCAGTCTCACTTTTACCGCGCTTTCCGTGATTCCAAGGATATCCGCTATTTCCTTTATCTGGTATCCTTCTACATAGTGCAGATAAATGACTGTTTTCTGCTTGACCGGCAGTTCGAGAAGTTCTTTTAATGTTTCTTTCTGTTCAGGCGCCACAAGAATGTTTTCTACTTCGTCGATGGCAACCTTTGGGTGCCGGATCCTGAATCGTATCATATCACGACAGACATTTGTAGCCACCCGGATCAGCCATGCCTTTTCATGCTCCTCGTCACGAAATTCCGGCCTTTTTTCCAAATATCGGCAGAAAGTTTCCTGAATGGCATCCTGAACATCCTGTTCATTGCATAGTATAACAATACAGACTTTGTAGAGCGTGTCGCTATATTTCATGACCGCTTCTCTTATGTTCTTCTCGATGTCCATGTGTTTCACCTCCTTTGCTTTTAACACGTATAAATCGAGCAAAAGGTTACATATTTTATTTATTTTTTCTCCTAAACTTGACAAGGCACAAAAAAGCTACAGATATCACTCTGTAGCCAAACACCAACTATATCCACTTCCTTCGCTCTATTGTCGCCTTGACTTCTTCATCCTCCCAATCGTTTCATCCAGTGAAATGCATTCCGCATATCTGCCCTTCCACATAAATTCATTATAATATTTGTAACTGGCTTCCGCCGACATAAACGCGTTATCAAACGTAGAATTTGCATATTCCGTTACGATCATATTGAACCCATGTTCAAAGCCGCATTTAACGGTTGCGTCAATACAATAGTCCGTCTGCAATCCGGCAACAATCACCGTCTGTTCATTTTTTCCTTGCAAATACTCCAACAATCCCGTTGCCTTAAAAGCGCTGTTTACCGCCTTGTCAAAAATGAGCTCTCCCTGCTCCGGCTCAAAACCTTCATAGATTTCAAATCCGTCTGCTCCCTTTGTCAATTCTGTACCTGCACCGTCATCATGCCTTATATAGATCACTTCAATACCATTTTCTCTCGCCGCAGCAATCAGCTTCTTAACGCTATTTTCAAACACGTCAAAGTTATATAAATCTGCGTTGGTTATTGCTTTTTGTGTATCGACCACTAATAATACCATCTTGTTCTCCTTTCAAAATCCTCACACACCTTTATTACGCATAGTCAATTATGAACAGGCTACCCGCTTCTTTTTATCCCAAACATATGCCTGATATCCCAACAGAGCGGACATGCATATTTTCCCTACCATATGTGCTGTCGTAACAACAAAACCCAGATCAGTGAAGCGCATGAATCTGTTTCTATAACCCAAAATCAGATAGGCAACTGTAACCAGGCATATTCCCATAATCATTCCCGCCGGCATCCTACGCTCCTTGAGAACAAAAAACAATAGAATACATGCTGCAAATATGAGCGGTACCGCAAAATCCGTAAACCAACCGAACACATCCATGTGGCCATTTTCATTTATCCGCATATCGACATATGTTGCCAAAAACGATAAAGACGCTGAAACATATGGCATGCACATAATATATCCGGTTATTTTAGCCGTCAATTGGTTTTTTACAGATAAAATTAGGCCAATAGTCGCCGCGATCAGATGGATTACCCTGATTGCATCCGAACTGATTGTTATTAAGCTGATCTCGCCTGCCATTGTACCAATCAATGCTTTATTTGGTCTTAGGAATGAATACGCACTAAAAATACACAACAGCAAATATATAATTACTGCAATCGTATATAACATGGTTTGCACAGTATTCTCTATCGGCTGCGTCAGAATCGGCTCCATTTCAATATTTTCCTTCAATTCCTCTCCTGATAATAACTCATCTAAAGAAACATTTAATACTCTGGCAATTTTCTTTGCAGTCAGAAGTTCCGGATACCGCGCTCCACGTTCCCAGCGCGAAACGGCCTGCCTCGTAACATATAATTTCTCCGCTAATGTCTGTTGCGTCATTCCCCGTTCTTCTCTGATCTGCTTTACTTTTTCTCCAAACTCCACCATAAATTATACTCCTCCCTTTATTCACTTTCATCCCGTCGGTATATTCAGTGTAACCCATTATATCGAATTCATAAAGAAACCTCTCGGACTACCATGTAAACAAGATGGTGACTGGGCGGAGTTCTCCCTCTTTCATGATCATTATCGACCGAATAAAGTTCTTAAGCTTTCAGCAGATAAGTATTACAAATTTTAAGCAATTAAGAAACCGCAATCCTCTGATTGCTCAAAGAATTGCGGCACTTATTTTAAATTTAACTTTACGTCTATAATTACTCAATGACAATCACTACAAATCAGCATTAATCGCTCCTAACAAGCCTTAGGATTTCAGTGTAAATTTACCAACTATTTCATCCATAGATATAGCCTGTGCTGATAATTCCTCACTTGTAGCTGATGTCTCCTGTGCAGTAGCAGAGTTAGACTGTACAACCTCTGAAATTCGGATAATACCCTGATCCGCCTCTTTTACAGATTCTGCCTCCCTTGCAACCATTCCACTGATATCCTTGGAATTTTCAGCAATCGAGTGCATTAAATCTACTACATTCATTAAAGATTCAGAAGTTTTAACTGCTGCCTGACTACCCATCTCAACTTTGGCCATAGATTCTTCAATCAATTGCTTTGTGTTGACTGCCGATTTTGCACTCTGATCTGCTAAATTACGAATCTGATCAGCCACAACCGCGAATCCTCTTCCTGCCTCTCCAGCACGAGCCGCCTCAATTGCTGCATTTAATGAAAGCAGATTTGTCTGACTTGCAATATCTTCAATCTCTACAATAATCCTACCAATGTTCTGCGATGTCTCGCTGATTTTATCCATTGCCTCTACCATAACTTCCATCTCGCTATGGCTCTTCTCTACTTCCTGTGCACACTGTGTTGCCGTTTCATATGCGCTGTCTGCTTTATCTGTTGTTCTTCCCAGACTTGATGAAATCTCGGAAACCATAGCCTGTAACTCTTCAATAGAAGCAGCCTGATCCGTCGCACCCTCTGCAAGAGTCTGAGAAGCCTCTGCAAGGTTTGTAGAACCTGCGGAAACCATTGCCGCCGCATTCTTCATATCATTCAATGTTGCATTGATCTGATGATTCATCTTTCGTGCTGCATCCAAAAGCCCAAGGAACTCGCCTACATATTCTTCTTTGCAGGATGAATGAATATCAAAATTACCTTCAGCCATTTCTCCAAGCATCATGTCCATGTCAAGAACGATCGTCTGAATCTTTTGCGTAGTACTGCTGACACTTTTTATCATATCGCCTATTTCATCATCCTTATCAGTATCCGGGAACGGGGATGAAATATCGCCCTGTGCAAATCCCGCCAGCCTTTCCATAAGATGATTCATCGGCTCTATGATTCCTTTGGCTGTTGTGGTGCTCAGATTGTTTGAAACAACAGCCGCACTTGCGACCAATAACACAATTACAATGATAAGCACTACAGACATCGTCGTCAGCTGTTTTTGTACCGCGTCACCTTTCTGCACATTAACATTCATTAATTCGGTAAACGCCTCGTCTGCCGCATCATAAAGTGGTGTCAACTCATCAATCATCATTTGCTGAGCAGCGGCACTCTGCTCCGGATCTGTAGTTCCGCCTACTTCAATGACTTTCGAGTCTATCTCATAGTAGGCTGCTAATGCATTGCTCATCTTCTGGAACGCAGCCTTTCCCTCCGAAGTGACGAGAGTGTTCTGAATCTCAATCATACGCTGTTCCACTGATTGTAGCGCCTCATCATGCTGCGCCATAACCGACTCAATGGCAGCTTCGTTCGTATATCCGATAATCGCCCGTGTTGCACTTCTTACCTCCGCATAGTCATTCATGGCAAGTGCAATATCTCCCTGCGGGAAAGCATAATATGTAAGAGCATAGTTATATCTGAATATAATAATACCCATGACAATAATCGCTATTACTGATGCTACCGCTGATAAGAGCAATGTAATAAGTGAACTTTTCCTCAGTCTTTTCTCAATCCTTAGCTTCTGCAAATCTTTAAACATTGTTTTCCACCTCTCACAAAATAGTAATTATACATCTTCTGCAATAAGTTGCAAATACAACCCGCTACTACTAGTATACTTGATCTTGAGAATTTTTCAAGCAGAAACTCACTTTTGCCATACAAATTTGCCATACAAAATATGGAACAGCGATTTTCACAAAACAGAGCGGACAAAAACCGCCGCCGGACCGATATATTTCTCCTTATCCGCTAACGTGGAATACAGGATACGTTCCGAATTATACTTCGGCTCATACCCGCTGCATGCCTCAATCAGCCTGTCGCGGACTGCCCGGTCACGAAACAGGCTTCCGCACAGCACTACCCGGTTCGGCGCTAATATAGTCATGGAATTAACAATCGTTCTCGCAAACAGTTCGATTGCCTCCTGAAAGACTTCATCCTGCCCATCCTCCACAGCCTTCTGATAGACAGTTCCGAACTCTTCCTGTACAAACGGAATCGTGCGGGCTAACGCCTGATAAGATACCTTGGTCTCTAAGCAGCCTCTCCGTCCGCAGCTGCACAGTTCACCATTCCGCTCAACAATAAAATGTCCTAACTCGCCGGCCTTTCCGTGCCGCCCCTCATACAACTGATTGTCTATGATAATCGCACTTCCCACTCCCGGTCCCCACTTGATGAGCAGCAGATTGTCATATCTGCGTCCGAATCCATATAGAAGTTCTGCCATTGCAAGGGCATTCACATTGTTTTCGATCCACACCGGATACCGCAGCTGTTCTTCTAATATCCTGCATACTTCCACTTCCCGTGACCATACGCCGTAAGCATGTACGCTTGTTCCTTTTTCCCTGTCCACTACCCCGGGAACCGCCACGCTGACTCCGGCGATGCGTGGAAGCAGGTCTGCGTGATTTGCCGCCATCTGTCGGCAGATTCCGGCAAGCTGTGTGAGAAATGTTTCCGGTTTTTCCCGGCAGTCTGTGACGAGTGTCTGCTGTTCGACACAATCGCCCTTCATATTTGCAATGGCTAAAAATGTATTTTCCGATTCAATGTTAACCGTAATCACATAATAGCAGTTATAGTTCAGATTCAAAAGAACCTTCTTACGGCCGGCTCCCACAGACTGTGTCTCAAATCCCTGCTCCTCTAACAGCCCTTCCTGTATCAATTCACTGCAGATTTGTGTGACGGCGGCAGGTGTCAGTCCGATCAGATCCGCGATATCTTTTCTGGATACCGGTTCGCACTCATTGACACAATTCAATATCGATGAGCGGTTCTGCTTTTTCACCTGCGCCATATTCATTCCAGCTTTTCTCATCCGGTCCGTCCTTTTACAAAAATTAATAATTATTCACTTCTATATTAAGCATATTTCCTAATATTTCAAGTTCTTTTTTTACATTTCCGTAGATTACGACAAAATGCGGCTCCCAACCTGCCAGTATACTGTTTTCCACAATCTCCCTTGCAGGATTGCGGGTTTTCACGACAATCGAAGTTCCGTTAAACTGCTTCGGTGTATCCAATGCCTCCCCTTCTGTAATAAAGAAGCGGAACGTCCCGTCCGGTTTCCTTCCTATCCGGAATACCGTAACATTTTCCGCTGCTCTGCAGGCGAAATCCAGTGTCGGACCGATCTTCCTGTTGCAGTGCACATCCGCGCATGCTCCCGATTCTTCCTTTGCCAGAGAACATGCCGCCGTCCCGCAGTGCCAATATGTGATCGTGTTCTCTTTCTCATCCATGGAGACCGGATCACCGAAGAATACCGGCTTATCTGTCAGCCGCATCCCCAGATACATCGATAAAGCACCATAAGTATCCGCCTCACAGCTTGCAGCCACCCCAAGATCATTCAACATTGCCAGAACAGCACATACCGGTGTTCCAAACGCGGTAAAAAAGTCCGGCCAGCAGCGGGAAGCGACCGCACCCACATGGTTCTCTTCCACATATTCCTTATATGCCTTATACAGCTTTGCAAAATTCAAGACATTCTCCTGCGCAATATGCTCTAATCCGCATATGCGGTTCTGCGCATCATCCAGATACTCCGATACCTCCTCATCGGAATAAGTTTTCGCTCTGTCGATTAATTCCCTCGCCTCGATAGATTCCAGTCTCACACCAAACGTTTTTAAGAGCTCCGAATCCAAAGCACGGCCAAAACCAAATCCCTGCGGCGTATGCCCGATTGCCGTTAATTTCAAATTCTTCATATCATATCTTAGCCTTGCCGCATGCACGGCAGAAGTCACCGCAGCGATTACTTCCGCTTCCTGCGGCGCACCGAATACATAGGTAAACGGCTCCTCGCGAAATGCTTTAATCGTATTTGCCGCAGAATAAGCGCCTGTCAGGGAATTCAGACGAAGCCTTCCGCCGTCTATCACCGGTTCCCTGAGCGTCCAGAGCAGTATCGGACAATCGAATGCGGCCAGCACCTCCGAAACATAGGCTGAGTTTGCAAACGTAATATTCTGCAGCACAATCAGATCCGGATGTATATCCTTCATAAATTCTTTCAAAAGATCTAACGACAACAACATCTCATCAGGGACCCTCACATCTTCCGTGACGGACCGTAACAAAGCGATCGACTTCTCGAATTCTTTACCTGCGCTTTCTAAATGAAATGTGGGAACTCCCACCGGTATATATGCAACTTCAAATTTCTTCATTATGATACCCTTGCTCCTTTCTCCTTTTCATCTTCCTATCTGCAAAACAGTGTCACGCCTGAAATCAGCAGCAGAACATATGTCAGAATCATGAAAAATCTCTGGCTCATACTCTGATACAGTTTCCCGCCTGCAAACATTCCGGCCATCAAAACCGGAAGAGAGATACCCAGAATGCACAGATTGCCTTTATTCCACATCCCCGCATGGATATCCCCAATCAATATAATGGTATTCAGCAAGATCCAGACAGTAGAAATCGTAGCCCGAAAAGACCTTTTGTCAGATATCCTTCCGGTCAGATATCCGATCAGCAGTGGACCACCTGACACAAAGATTCCATGTACGATTCCCGCCGCTGTTAAGAGCAGAAAGTCTCTCAGGCGGTGTTCCTTTTGCCTGTCCTCTTCCTGCCTGCTCCTGACTACCGTCATCCGGTACAGGCCATGTACGGCAAGCAGGACCACAAAGATTCCCAATGCCTGATATAAAATCATTTCGTTTGTTCCGACAAAATGTTTCAGCCCCATGCCAACAAAGATACCGATTACCATGACCAGAACAATCCGCTTTAATTCTTTCCGGTTCACATACTCGCGGTTACCCAGAAACACGTAGATACCCGACAATAATCCCAGCACATTCAATACCGGTTTTGCCACGTCATATCCCATCAGCATAATACCAAACGGCATCGCAAGAATGGTTCCCGCAAATCCTGTGATTCCCTGGATAATATTTGCAAGGAAGATTGTCACAAAGAATAATAATTCTTTCATTTTTCTTCCATACTCCTTTTAATAAAACAATTCCTTGTTCTCGCCGATGATGCCGGGATATGCTCCCTGACTGATCAACGGTTCTCTGTCCGGATGCGCTAACACCCATTTATTGCGCATAAGCAGAAGCTCTTTCTCCCTGTCACCCGTACTTAAACCTTCTTTTTCCTCATCCGTCAGCGGAGTATTGGTGCCTTTTGGCAGAATTACGATATCCTTAAAACCTTCCTCCGTCACACGCAGCGGCGAGAGGTGCAGGGTTGTCTGATACATCTCTATTGCAGTTCCTTTTTGCAGGAAAAATACCTGCGCGTCCTTATTCCGGTAGTGATTGTCCCGAATATCCCAGACATGCCCGAGCACCAGCATAAAATCCATAACCGCTATGTTGACTTCGCTTCCTTTATGATACTCAAAACCATTATAAGTACTGTTTCTTCCGTTACAGTATCCCGCCTGAACCGGCATCCCGCCGTAAAGCAGGCGGGATATGTTCTGAATAACGGGAAGCGCTTCCAGTTCCTCCTGTGAAGCAATATAGATATTTCCGTTCTGCGGAACGGCAGTTTCTTTTTCCATATAGGAAATAGCTTCTGAAAAATCATATCCGTAAAGAATCCTTCCGTAACTTGCAAATTCTTCCGATTCCACCGGATAAACTTTTACATCATTTACCTGATTCAGGTGTTCTAAACGTTCCATTATTTCTGCTCCCTGACAATTTTGACTGTAGCACAGAAGTCCTCTTTCCCGTAACCAGCTTCCATAGCTGTATCATAGACACGCTTTACATTTGCCGCGCCCGGCATGGATATCTGGCACTCTTTCGCAAGTTCCATGCAGATATTGATATCTTTGGACATATTTTCCACGGAAAATGCCGTCGTGTAATCCTCTTTGGAGATAACTTCTTTCTTCGAATCCAGATAGAAGTTCTGCCCTCCGCCGTAAGAAATTGCCTGGGCAAAAGTCATAATGTCTATGCCGTTCGCCGCCGCTAATACGGAAGTCTCGTTGACTCCGTTCTGAATCTGCGCCACCAGCGCATTGTGACAGATCTTCATGACCAGTCCCTTTCCGTTGTCGCCCATGCGGATTACATTTTCTCCCATATAAGACAGAATCGGTTTGATCTGCTCATAAGCCTCTTCATCGCCGCCCACATAGATGCCAAGCTTTCCGGCAATGGCAGCCGGTTTACTCTTTACGACAGGAGCGTCTAAGAATTGTGCGCCGGTTGCTTTGACCATCTTCGATATCTCCACGGAAACGGCCGGATCAATCGTACTCATGTCGATACATGTCTTTGATTCGTTCAGTACCGGAAGGATCTCTGTGTAGACACTTTTAGAGTGCTCTGATTTCGGAACCATGGAAATAATCACCTGTGATTGTTCCGCTACCTCCGTTGAATTCTTGCAGGCTACGGCTCCTTTATCAGCCAGCAACTTTACTTTCTCTTCCACAAAATCAAACACAAATACCTGATCGTCATGCTTTTTGATAATATTCTCGCACATGGATTCCCCCATGATGCCCAAACCTATAAATCCGATTTTCATTTTCCTCATCCTTTCCCTGTCTCTTCTGTTACTCTGTTGCAGTGTGATCCCATGCATCCACAAACGTATCAATACCCTGTCTGGTATATGCGTGTTTCATGCTGTCGCGATATACATCAAGTCCCGCCGTCACAATATCGGCTCCCGCTACCGCACAGTCCACAAACTGTTTGGGTGTGCGCACCGCTGCACATATAATCTCAGTCTTACCGTAAAATCCGTAATTTTTATAGATTTTTACGATATTCTCGATATATGCCTTACAGTCCTCTCCGTTTGCCTCCTTCCAGCCGATAAACGGAGATACGAATTTCGAACCGTTCTTCGCCGGCAGGATTGCCTGTGCCGGAGAAAAGATCAATGTCACATTTGTGCGGATTCCCTGTGCTTCTAATTTTCTCGCTGCGGTGACTCCTGCCTCCGTTGCCGGAATCTTAATGACGAAATTACTGCTGATTGCCGCGATTTTCTCCGCTTCAGCGATCATATCCTCCGCATTATCAATATGCGGATTGATCTCCACGGAAACCGGGAATTTCTCATAACCCTCTAATCCCTGCTCCTTAATCCACTCTGCAATATCCGTAACCGCTTGCAGAAACGTTTTGCCGCTCAGCATGATATGTCTCGGATTCGTTGTCACGCCGTCAATTCCAAATGTCTCATAAGCATATTTAATTTCATCCATTTTTGCGCTGTCTAAAAAATATTTCATCTTTTCTCTCTCCTTTGATTTTTGATTTGATTTTATTTAAATTTCAATGCATTCTCTTTATCCCAAAATCTGTCGTAAGAATAGCCGGTTACCTTCTCACAGATCGCTATCTCCTCTGCACTGATCTTACTGTTGTCCTCGCCTTTTCTGCGGGCAATTTCTCTCTTGATCACTTCAAATTCCGCCTTGTTCATGGGGAATATCTTAGCAAATACCAGGGCTGCTGCCATCAGTACGATCGGGGCAAATACATAAATGTATGCGATCCCGGTCTGCGTTGCCGCACTCTGCCTTCCGCCTGACGAGGCGATGACCTCATTGTATCCGACCCATCCGAGCAGAATACCAATCACGGCGCTTGAAAGACCGGTAGCAATCTTTCTCACAAAAGTTGCCATCGCAGAACAGGTGGCCGGTCGGTTGATGGACGTAATCAGCTCATCCACATCTGCTAGGTCCGCCAATATCGCATAGATACTGGTGGAGGAACCTGCCATTCCCAAGCCGATAATAAATGACAGTGCCAGAATGATCGTGAAGTTCGCTCCCTCATGAGAGAACAGAAGCATAGCAAGTGTTGCCGCAATTCTCACAGGAAACCCTACCATAATAGGAAACTTTTTGGATGTCTTCGCCATGATTGGAGTAAACAGGATGGTTCCTACAAACTGTGACAGCAGAATAACCGCCATCAGATAAGTAAACCTTCCGCCTCCGTAAGCGTTGAGCACATCATCCACATAATATACGGCAAGCCCTGTCACGAAATCCGCCGCACCCTGACCACACAGGAATATCGCAATAAACAGCCGGAAACTTCTGCTCTTATATACCGTAAGTGACTGAACAAAACTCTGTGCAAAGCCGATCTTCACTACTTCTTTTTCACGCTCCCACGTTCCGAGGAAAGTCAGCAGAATCGTAATAAAGAAAATAACTCCGAAAATTACCGCCACCCGCAGATAAGCCGCCGCGTCTGTATTGTCTTTGACCATCAGCGTCGGGATCAATCCTGCTAGGATTGCCCCGAATGTGGAAAAGATCATCCGCACACCGGAAAACTGGCTACGCAGTGTATAGTCATCTACCATATCCGGAAGCAGCGCGTTATAGGGAACCATTACAATTGTAAAACCGGTCGAGAATAACATATACATCAGCATATAGAAGAAATACTGTCCGCCGGTCGTGCTTCCCGGAAAAGTGATCCACATCAGCACAAATGTAATCGCCGATATCACACTTCCGATCAATATGTACAGCCGCTTGGCACCAAACCGGCACTTGGTTCTGTCACAGATATTCCCCATCAGCGGATCTGTGATTGCATCCCATACTTTACCGATCAGCGGAATGGTTCCCGCCAGTGCCGTAGACATTCCCAGTGATTTCGTAAGAAATACGGTAAAAAAAGTACTGATAATGACGAAAGCTCCGCCTCCGTAGATATCCGCGAAGCCGTAGGCACATTTGGCACGCATGCTCCGCTCTCTCTTTTCCTTCGTGTTCATAAATGCCCTCCTTACTCTGTTATTTTCGTAACTGTTCAGAACCCTATTCCTCACAGTTACTTATTTTCATCAATTCTTCAAATCTCTCACTATCCCTGCGGATAAATACAGGCGGCTGCCCGATCGGCGCCTGTACTGTTACCTTCCCGCCGCCATATTCTTTACCGGTAAAGAGGTGCACCCATTGCTCTGAAGGCAAGAGACAAGTTCTCTTCCTAACACCTTCCTGCAGTACCGGAGCCACCAGAATATCCCTGCCTAACAGATATTCTCCCTTTTCCTGATACAGTTCCTCCTCGTCGTAATGATAGAAAAGAGGCCGCATCACAGGAATACCTTTCTGCACTGCTTCCGCAACACAATCCTTAATATAATTTTTTAAGGAAACATGGATTGTCGTGCATTTTGCCAGATGGGCAAGCAACTCCGCGTCGTTGTCAAATTGCACATTATTTACCGGTTGATTTCCCTCATGGGTCCGAAACAGCGGAGAGAACGCATTCATCTCTTCCCACCGCATCAGAAGTTCTTTGCTGCGTCGCATATGCATGATCGTCGTATAACCTCCGGCGTCGGAATGGGTAATCCCGAATCCGCTCATTGCCAGCGAAAGAGTTGCCGGAATGACTGACGGCAGCCCGTCGTCCACCGACCAGTCCACATGCTGGTCCCCGGTCCACATCATATCCGAGTGAGCGATCGTTCCCGTATGCCCTGCACGTGTGAAAAAGAAAATCTCCTCCTCCATCTGACACTCCCGTATCGCCTCTCTGTTGAGCTTCGCCCAGATAGCCGGCCACCGGTTATGCAGCGTTTCCGGATTCTCTCCGCTGTAGAGCACACAGTCTATCGGCAGATATTCTCCGAAATCCGCCATCCAGCCGCTCATCCCGATACCGATCATATTTTCCTTGATCAGATTCTTATACCATTCATATGCCTTAGGATTCGTAAAATCTATCATCGCCGCCGGGAAGGTTGTGATCGTCACCATGTAGTCCTCCCCTTTTTTATTTTTCACGCAGTAGCCTTTTTCGGAAGCCTCTCTATAGATATTTTTCTCAATGGCAAGGAACGGATTGATATATCCCAGAAAACGTACACCCTTTTTCTTCCATTCTGCTATCTTATCCGGCAGTTCCGGATACAGCTCATCGTCCCGCTGCCAGTTCCACATCACCTGATATCCGAATCCGGTTCTTCTGCAGCCGGACCAGTCCTGACACCAGACCGCGTTTATTTTCACGCCTGCCCTCTGTGCCGTTTCAATCTTTCTGTCAACTGTATCGCAGCCCTCCTGCACGGCCAGAATCCCACCGTCATAAATCCAATCCGGCAATGTCTTCTGCCTGCCTAACACATCGCTTAATCCCTCAGAAACCTCCTCAAAGCTGTCTCCCCATCCGATCGTAATCTCCGGCGGTTCCTGAAGCTCCAGCACGATCTGTCCGCGATTGCTGAAATCAAACTCCGCATAAGCATTCGTATTGACATGGACAAAATATTTATCGCTGGAAACAAAGGTCGGTTGTGCATAATAGGACTCATATGCAGAAAAGTTAAGCATTCTCTCAGGGTGCTTTCCTAACAGCTTCTCGCGAAGAATTTTACCTGATATCCGTCTGGTATTCTGGTGTTCCGCAACCCAGATCCGCACCTTCTCACCTTTTAAGTCCAATTTGGAATAAGTCTCTCCGCAACCGTAAATATGCTCCCACTGATTCGTCGGAAATACCAGCTTGTAACGGTTCACTTTACTAAATGGCATGTCTCTGCAGACTATCTGCAGCCTGTTTTCCTGCACTTTTACGCATATTTTCCCTGCATATCTTCCTGCCTTACTCTCATAGTACAGCTCAAATCCATTCGGATGCGCTACTTTTTTCCGCAAATATAGTTTCTGCATTCCTTCGTTTTGCTGCCTATATACAAAGCTGCCCCGTTGCATGGAAAAACAGTTCCTGCCCCTGCCGATTTCCAGTCTTATATTCTCAAATCTCTTAATATCAAACTGCAATGCAATCCCCCTCTCATCTTTGCGTTGAATTAATTAATTAAATATTTTAATTAATTATACAGCCTATAATCAGACTTTACAAGTACTAAATTGATCCTGGGTTACGTTACTCTACTTTTTTGCATATTGACTTACTACCTTCTGAATTATTCTTTATATGAAATTCATATTTAGTTGTTTGCTCACCGGTCGTCACGTCCAATTCACATTGACCTGAACCATCTGACCAACGCAAAACATTATTAGTAAAGTTTGCAGTATAACCATTAACATACCATTGATCCGCCTCCCATGTTACGAGATAAGAAGATGCTCTCAATCCCTTTACATCCTCTGTTAAAAACCATTTTCCATCTACCGGAAAGTAAGATTTATATTCTACCCACGTTCCTAATATATCTTTATATTCATCGCAGAATAATATTAACTCTTCACCATCTTTATAATCAGACGGAAGTTGTTTCAAATAATTAAGTGCATCACGTGTATTGCCTGCTGCCAGTAAAGATTGTGCTGTTGAATATAAATCTGCGTAAGATAATTGGAGCTCGCATTCACTCAATATACCGGCAACATCTTTATTATCAGCTACTTTTTCTAAATACTTCTTTGCGTTTATATAATTTTGATTTTCAAACTCATTTATTCCAAATTGATAACATAGCTCAGCGCTTCTTTCTTTTGCATCTTTATAATCATCAAGGTTTTCAAATAAAAGAATTGCACTTTCATAACTCCCAGTATCAGCATAAATTATAGCCTCCAAATAATCTGCTTCTAACCGATATTGGGCAAGAATATTTGCGCTATCTTTAAAATCCTCTATATCTTCCAGAATACTAATTGCTTCTTTATACTTATCGTTTTTTGCCAAATCAACTGCTTCTTCATATTTCAAAGCATTTTCACACATGATTATTAATTCATTCACATTATCCCTATTTTCCATCTGTTTCAATATTTCTAATGCCTCGGAATATTTCTGCTCAGCAATAAACTTTTTTGTATTAGAATAATCTCTTTCATATATTCCTTCTGACGCGATTTCAATTTGCTGCGCAGCATCTTTATAATCCGTAATCGTTTTTAGTTTTTCAATAGCGTCTTCATAATCTTCACTTTGAATACTGTGCATGGCCGATTCATATACATTTCGGGGAACAACTGCCTTTTTATAAAAGTTATAACCTCCAATAATAATTCCTACACATATTCCCATAATAACTGTAGCAAAAATAATTTTTTTATTTCTTTGCTTACAATTTTCTT
>JAAUZY010000012.1 GCA_014804355.1 Lachnospiraceae bacterium | reverse complement strand
GAAGCGTGCTGTCCCTGCTTACCGATTTTCAGATCCTCCAACAGATCATCGCTGACTGCGTATGTGCCGCCCGGAATAGGTTTCAGCATACCGCCGCGTCCTACGACCATGTTTAAAGAATTAATATCGAAATTTTTCTCTTTTAAGAGATTTACAATAATTTCCTTACGGAAATCCTTCTGATCCACGATGGATGCATACTGCGCAATCTCTTCCGTTGAGTGTCTTAAAGTCTCCTCAAAGAGTAGAGTTTCATCCTCAAACACACCGATCTTGGTGGATGTGGAACCCGGATTAATGATTAAGCTTTTTACTGCCATATTGTTTGACCTCCTAAATTATTAAATTTATAAATCAGTTCATCTTAGCCATCGCACCAGCCATAACTGCGCCGAGCGCCAGAGAATTTACTTTTGTCTCGAAGTCATCGGAACGGGATGTCAGAATAACAGGAGCCTTCGTTCCTGTCAGGATATTGCCGTTCTTAACTTTTGCCGTATGTACCAGACACTTGTATACCAGATTGCCGGCATGGATATCGGGGAACAGCAGCACATCGGCATCGCCCACAATCTTTCTGCCCTCTGCACCCTTATGCTTAGCCGCCTCGGGATCGATTGCAAGGTCTAAAGAGAGCGGTCCGTCTACAACGCACCCTGTGATCTTGCCTTCCTCACACATCTTGGTGAGTTCTTCCGCCTCAACGGTAACAGGCATCTTAGGGTTTACAACCTCTACCGCCGCAAGAGGCGCTACCTTAGGATTCGAAATGCCGCATGCATGGCAGACATCCACGGTGTTCTCAATAATATGTACTTTATCTTCCAGCGTAGGATATGTCATAAATGCAACGTCTGTCAGGAACAGAAGATGATCGATTCCTTCCACCTCGAATACGCACACATGGGACAACGCCTTACCGGTTCTTAATCCCACTTCTTTATCTAACACACTCTTTAAGAATGATTTCGTGTCGATCAGACCTTTCATATACATGTCTGCCTTACCCTGATGTACCAGCTCTACCGCTTTCAGAGCCGCCGTATAGTTATCCTTCTCGTCAATGATCTCAAAACCGCTGATATCAACATTATCTGCAGCGGCTACCTCCTTGATCTTATCCTCATCGCCAACCAGAATTGCCTCCGCGATATTACGCTCTTTCGCCGCAACTACCGCTTCAAGCACGGCGCTGTCCTGTGCAACCGCAACTGCAACCTTCTTGATACTACACTCGGATACCTTAGATAACAGATCCTCAAAACTCTTGCTCATCTCACCATTCCACTCCTTTAATTTCTCATTATAATATTCTGATACACGCCCATCGGCATCATATCACCCGAACTCCGGTTCCGCCATGGAAACCCATCGTTAAAATAATAACACTATCCACCTAAAAAATCAATTTCCATCCACCATTAACCTGTCAAAATCATTGTACTGGTTACTTTTCACACCCACGCCACAGCCTGAGCTCAAAGGGGACGTCTAAGCCAATGTGTAAACAATACCATCTAATGATGGAACAACCTGATCCCCGTAAAGCACATCGTCATACCATACTTATTACACGTCTCAATTACATTATCATCACGCACGGAACCTCCCGGCTGCGCCACATATTTCACGCCGCTCTTATGCGCCCGCTCGATATTGTCGCCAAAGGGGAAGAATGCATCGGACCCTAACGCCACATCGCTCATCTGATCCAGCCACGCACGCTTCTCTTCTCTTGTGAACACTTCCGGTTTTACCTTGAAGATCTTCTGCCATGCGCCCTCCGCCAGCACATCCATGTAATCCTCGCCGATATACAAGTCGATGGAATTATCTCTGTCCGCACGTCCGATGCCGTCTACAAACTGCAGCCCCAGTACCTTGGGAGACTGACGCAGGAACCAGTTATCCGCCTTAGAACCCGCAAGTCTGGTACAATGAATCCTCGACTGCTGCCCTGCGCCGATACCGATCGCCTGTCCGCCCTTCACATAGCACACGGAGTTGGACTGCGTATATTTCAAGGTAATCATGGCAATTGCCAGATCGATCTTCGCCTGCTCGGGCATGACTTTAGACTCCGTCACGATATTGTTGAAAAACTCATCGTCAATCTTTAACTCATTCCTGCCCTGCTCGAAGCTGATGCCGTATACCTGCTTCACCTCAACGGGCGCCGGTACATAATTCTCATCGATCTCGATGACATTATATCCGCCCTTCTTCTTCGCCTTCAGAATCTCCAACGCCTCCGGCTCATACCCCGGTGCAATCACGCCGTCAGACACTTCTCTTTTGATAATCCTGGCAGTTGCCACGTCACAGACATCAGACAGTGAGATAAAGTCACCGAAAGAACTCATTCTGTCCGCACCTCTTGCCCTCGCATAAGCGTTTGCCAGCGGTGTAAACTCCATATCCAGATCGTCCACCCAGTAAATCTTCTTCTCCACATCAGTCAGCGGCAGACCCACCGCCGCTCCCGCCGGGGAAACATGCTTAAAAGAAGTTGCCGCCGGAAGTCCCGTCGCCTTCTTTAATTCCTTCACCAGCTGCCAACCGTTAAAAGCATCCAAAAAATTAATATATCCCGGCTTACCGTTCAACACCTTGATCGGCAGCTCACTCCCGTCCGCCATATAAATCCGCGACGGTTTCTGATTCGGGTTACAGCCGTATTTCAGTTCTAATTCGTTCATCATCTTAATCCTTTCACATCATTTATAATATTCCAATGCCTGAGCGTACCATTCGACTATGCCTGCTTATTTTTATTCACAATACGGGTCTCGTATTTCCCACTCTCAATCTCAATAAAGCGCACAAACAGCGACACCTTATTCTCCTCATTCAGGTTTTCCCACACCGTCTTCGTGAAGCTGTTGATATCTCCCTCTATGCCTACCAACGTGGGCTCACCCTCAAAGCTCGGCAGCGGATTCCCGTCACCCATATAGGTATGGATGAAATGTCCCTCGCCCGCCGTCGGATTCTCATAAGCAAACGTATATCTGTTGCAGGAAGACGGATCGCCGTTATTGCTCTTAAGAATAGACATTGCGTAATTATACCTGCCGTTTTCCAAATGCATAATACCTGAAATACGAGGCGTATAGTTAGGCGCATCCGGCTCAAACTCTCTGGTGCGCAGCGCCTGTTCAAAAGTCTGCTGCTTATCCATAAGTTCATAGATCGTATCCGTCTGGTCGCCGTTCGTCACGATCGTCTTATTGCCCAGCACTCTGACCGGCGCATAGATGATCAGACTGGGGTCTTCTAATTTAGACGGATCATATGCCTGTGTCCGAATGCCTTCTCCCTCTTCCACAAAAACACGGTTCCTGCTGTTAGAGCTTCTTCCCATGATAAAATAAGCCGTTACAGCGTATTTCCCGTCTGCAGACTTTCCGATCACGATACCTCTGCCGGGGTAAGCGTTACCCGCAAGCTCCTTCGCCAAATTCTTTTTCTCCATATCTTTCTCCTCATTTTTTCTTCGTCCGCTTACCCGCGGGACGATTTGTCTTCTTTGGTGCAGGGCTGTCAGACGCACTCTGTGCGCTCCCCTCCACATATTTCTCGTCAAACACCGCTCTCGGCATGGGCTTGTCAAAATAATACCCCTGTATCATTCTCACCTTCATGCCTTCTAACACCTTATACTGCTCCTTCGTCTCGATGCCTTCCACGCAGATGGAAACACCGATGGCATCCGCCAGATCCGACACCATCTTAATAAAAGATTTGGAATAATTATCCTCAGCCAGATCCCTGACAAAACTTTGATCTACTTTAATGACATCAAAAGGCAGTTCCCTGATGTGGCTCAGTGAAGAATATCCTGTTCCGAAATCATCCAGTGCGATCCGCACTCCCAGCTCCTTGATCTGTCCCAGTATCGCCTTCATCCGCTCCAGATCATCGATAGCCAGCCCTTCTGTCACTTCCAGTGTCAGATTGTGGGGATTGATTCCACTTTTCTGAATAATCTCCGCCACTGTCTCCACAATATCCTGCTGCAAGAGCTGCACCACCGACAGATTCACATTCACCTTATATCCCGGGTGCCCGTTATCATTCCAACTTTTACATGCCTCACACGCCTGCTGTAACACATAACTTCCGATGGGATTGATCAGTCCGAGATACTCCGCAAGCGGAATAAAATCGGCCGGCGACATAAATCCCATCTCCACACTGTTCCAGCGAATCAGTGCTTCCGCTCCGGTACATTTTCCGTTCTCCTGAATGTCGATGATCGGCTGATAATATACTTCAAATTCCTTGTACCCATCGATTGCCGCATCGCGCATATTTTTCTCCATGTCAAGGCGCTTATCGGAGTCACTCTTAATGCTGTTGTTGTAGACGGCCGAGCGGTTCTTACCGGACTTCTTCGCCTCATACATGGCGATATCCGCTTTCCTGATCAGTTCCTGCACGTCCTCACCCTCCGTCGGGTAATGCACGATTCCCATACTCATCGTACAGTAATAATCCGCATTTTTCAAAAACCATGGTCTGGTGAAAACCGCCTTGACCCCTTCCACGATCCTGTCGAGTGCCTCATACTGATCCGGCGGCACGATAATGACAAACTCATCGCCGCCCATGCGATAGCAGGAATTCTGGATGCCCGCCACCTTTCTCATGCCGTTTGCAATAGATTTGAGCAGTACATCGCCGTACTGATGTCCAAGGCTGTCGTTGATATGCTTAAAATCATCCAGATCCAGATAAAGCACAGCGCCTTCCGTGCCTGCGTTCTTGGCAGCATCCACATACTTGGCCAAATCCCGTTCGCAGCATAGTCTGTTAAAAAGACCGGTCAAAAAATCAGTGTACGCCTGACGCTCGATCTTCTTCTGATACATTTTCTTCTCGGTCACATCATGGATCGAGCACATGAACACATCTCTGCCGTCCACCCATTTGATATTCTTATAAAAAATGTCGTACCAGCTGCCCTTATCCTCGGTAAAAACTTCCAAGCTGCCTTCCTGTTTGTCCTTCGGCACCCTGCTCTCGAACATTGCCGCCAGTTTATTCTGCTCAAGCTCCTCCCGGAAAATATTACGAAGCCGCCTGTTGGCAAAAAGAATTTTTTCCGTTTCCTTATCTCTCACGTAAATTGAGCTCCCGACATTATTCAGCACCTCTTCCAATGCCGCATAAGATCCCGCCAGAGAATTTTTCTGAATTCTTTTCGTGATAATACTCTGCAGCACTTTGACGGAATCATTCAAAAACTTGATTTCTTCCACAGCCCAGTTACGTGATGTCCGTGTCATCTCAAAGCATGCATACATGCCGATCTGTTCTTTCAATTCGATCGGAAACGCCGCAAGCGCCTTAATACCTCCCTTGGCCAGCTCCTCCTCATAACCTTCTCTGCCCGAGGCCGAGGAAAGAACCAGCGGTTTGTCCCGATACAGATATGCGGGGCGCGGCTGATTTCTGGTCTGGTCATAACCGGACAGCACACCGTCGTTACACCATTCGGCAATCACGTCCATCTTCCCCGCTGCCGCTTCGCCCACGGAATATAGATAGGCACAGTCAATCTTCAGGAAACTTCCCACTGTTGTGAGGATACCTGCCAGAACGCTCTCAATGGGCGCATCACTGTCCAGCATCTGCACGATTTGCGTTGTGGCTGCCATGCGCTTAAGCACATCCTCCATCTCATCTCTGGAAGAACGGCTTCTGAGGCTTTCCGCCTTCGCTTCTTCAGCCATAAGCTTATCGCCCACCATATGTCTGCTGATCTCCCGCAGCAGGTCCAAGGCAAGATTAAACTGCCGCCCCGTTGTCTGGTAACGAAAATCCTGTGCAAACTCACGTCCTTCCTGCGACGGTGCATCGGACAGCACCGCATATACCAGCCACGTCAGAACCGTCTTTCCCTCTTCCTTCACACAGACTACGGCATATTTTAACGCATCAATCTCAGTCTCCTCAATCGCCTGATCCTCCAGACTGCTCTCCGATACCCTGCGCAAAAGAGACATCAGTTTATCCCTCGGTATCTGCCCGGTCAGTCTCTCTTTGTCCCAATCACTACCTGACATATCTGTCAGTTCAGTGCCGTCACTGCCCACGCAGAATGCATAGATCCCGGTCGCTGCACAGAAATCGTTCTGAATCCTCTGTAATTCTCTGCGGTCTAAAATTGTTTGATATAAACCGTCCATCTGGAACTCTCCCCTTGTCTCCCCGTATGTGATAATCGTATGCACTGTTTACCGTTCCGGCACGTGCAATCCGCTGCGCTGCCTCGTTACTCGTCCACGGAGTAGTTCGGCGCTTCTTTAGTGATATGAATATCGTGAGGATGGCTCTCCTTAAGGGAAGCAGCGGAAATCTTAACGAATCTGCCGTTTTGTTTCAATTCTTCGATGGTGGCCGTACCGCAATAACCCATGCCGGATCTGAGGCCGCCCATCAACTGGAACACCGTATCCTCTACGGAGCCTTTATAAGCAACCCGTCCTTCCACACCTTCCGGAACCAGTTTCTTGGCATCGGATTGGAAATACCGGTCTTTACTTCCGTTTTCCATGGCCGCAATAGAACCCATTCCACGATACACCTTATATTTTCTTCCCTGATAAAGTTCGTATGTACCCGGACTCTCCTCACAGCCTGCAAACATGCTTCCCATCATACAGACATTACCGCCCGCCGCAATCGCTTTCGTCATATCACCGGAGTACTTGATACCGCCGTCCGCAATGATCGGGATATCATATTCTTTCGCCACGGAATAAGCATCCATAATCGCGCTGATCTGCGGTACACCGATACCGGCTACCACACGGGTGGTGCAGATGGAACCCGGCCCGATACCGACCTTTACCGCATCCGCTCCGGCCTCAATTAACGCTCTGGTGCCCTCTCCGGTTGCTACATTACCGGCAATCACCTGCAGATCCGGGAATTTCTCTTTAATCATGCGAAGACAATGCAGCACGTTCTCTGAATGTCCGTGCGCGCTGTCAAGAACGATCACGTCCACCTTGGCGTTCACAAGCGCTTCCACTCTCTCCAGCACGTTGGCTGTAATACCCACGCCCGCGCCGCATAACAGCCGTCCCTGGCTGTCTTTCGCTGACTGCGGGTATTTGATCGTCTTCTCAATATCTTTAATCGTAATCAGCCCCGCCAGATTATAATCGTCATCTACGATAGGCAGTTTTTCTTTTCTCGCCTTAGCAAGAATCTGCTTTGCCTCATCCAGCGTGATCCCTACTTTGGCGGTAATCAGGCCTTCGGACGTCATGGACTGTTTAATTTTCTTTGTGAAATCTGTCTCGAATTTTAAATCACGATTGGTTATGATACCGACCAGTTTCCTGCCTTCCGTAATGGGAACGCCGGAAATCCTGAATTTAGCCATAAGTGCATCCGCATCGGCTAATGTATGATCCGGAGTTAATGAGAATGGGTCTGTTATGACACCGTTTTCTGAACGTTTGACTTTATCAACTTCTTCCGCCTGCGCTTCAATGGACATGTTCTTATGAATAATACCGATTCCGCCCTGCCTCGCCATAGCGATCGCCATCCTGTGCTCGGTTACAGTGTCCATCCCCGCACTCATCATCGGAATATTCAGTCTGATCTTCTTCGTAAGCCATGTTGCTAAATCCACCTGATTCGGAATCACTTTAGAGTAGCTCGGCACCAACAGTACATCATCAAAAGTGATTCCTTCTCCAATAATCTGACCCATCTTTTCTCCTCCTGTGTTGTGATATTAATTAGTGTCCCTGTAACAATTCCTGTCCGCAACAGAAGCTACGTACAACAAATCGTTACATTTATGTAAAGAATACTGCCAGTTAAATAACTGACAGTATTACTTTTCCCATTACTATTCTTTAATCCGTAAATACTTTACGCGGCGCAACACTCTGAACCGCTCTGATCATTTCCTCATTGGGTTCCAGAATGATCTTCGTATCTCCGTTCCAAACCATCATGTATCTCCGCTCCGGCTGAGCGGCAATGCGCGAACTGTAATCCAGCGTCTTAAGCTCACGATTCTTATAGGAATCCAGCCTGTGAGAATTAAGCGGCGCAAAAATCTCCATCTTTTCTATTGCAAAAGAGCCCGCTTTCTTTCTCCTGCTCTTCGCCATAACCTTATCAATGCTGATCTCTCTGTCCAGATACAGATACTCATACTCCAGATCCGCCTTCATAGTCACAACATACGCCAGTATGCCGGTTATGATCGCAATCAACAGTCCCGGAATATACATCGCCCCGATCACCACAAACACCACCGTCAGCATAATCAGCAGTATTTTCAGAAACCTTAAGACCGGCGAAGATTTTCTTGCCACCAGACATTCCACATATGTTTCGCTCATATTTATAACCATACCTTTCTCTAAGTCTACAATTTTACAACCGCAAGATACAATCTATTGTGTATATCAATATCCTTACCGGCGCAATATCACACGACGGGAAGAGCCCCTCACGAAAATATAGACTTATCATATAACAAAAAGCAGAAAGTTTCAAGCAATTGGTTACAACTTTCACTCACCATTTTCACAGACGCATTATAATGCCCTGCCTACTTCTCTTCCTTCGGCATCTTGATCTCAATATGCACATCCCGAAGCTGTCTTTCATCCACCTGCGCGGGTGCACCCATCATAATATCCTGTGCCTGTTTGTTCATCGGGAAAGGAATCACCTCTCTGATGCTGTCCTCACCCGCAAGCAGCATAACCATTCTGTCCACGCCCGGAGCAATGCCCGCATGCGGCGGCGCACCGTAACAGAACGCGTTGTACATTGCCGGGAATTTCGCCTTCACATCTTCCTCGCCCAATCCAACAATCTGGAATGCCTTCACCATGATCTCCGGATCATGATTACGGACTGCCCCCGAAGACAGCTCCACACCGTTGCACACCAGATCATACTGGTATGCCAGAATACTGAGCGGATCCGCCTCATTAAGCGCCTGCATCCCGCCCTGCGGCATAGAGAAAGGATTATGGCAGAACTCTATCTCGCCGGACTCTTCCCCGATCTCGTACATGGGAAAATCGACGATCCAGCAGAACTCATAGCATGCCTGTCTGAAATGTCCCTCCGATTTCATACCCAGCATTCTTCTGAGAACACCTGCCGTCTTGACTGCCGCATTCTTATCGCCGGCGGTCACGCCTATGAAGTCGCCCGGCTTTAAGTTAAGCGCAGCATCCACCTCGGCCTTCCTGTCCGTCAGGAATTTGGAGATACCGCCCACATAATTACCGTTCTCGTCTACTCTGAACCAGTATGCCTTGCTGCCACTCTCCACTTCCACGTCCGCGCATAATTTATCGATCTCTTTTCTCGTGGCTGTATAGCCGTCCGTTACTACCGCCTTGATTGCATGATTCTTGAAAGGCTCAAACTCACACTGCCCGAACAGCTCCGTAACATTCTGAACGAGCAGGTCGATCCGTAGGTCGGGCTTGTCTGTCCCGTATTTCTCCAGCGCTTCCAGATACGGTATTCTCGTAAAAGGCGCTGACGACGCCTGATCATATACACCGTACTTCTCAAAAACCGGCGGAAGCACCTGCTCGATCACGGAAAATACATCTTCCTGCGATGCGAAAGCCATCTCCATATCAAGCTGATAGAACTCGCCCGGCGAACGGTCCGCCCTCGCGTCCTCATCCCGGAAACAGGGCGCGATCTGGAAATAGCGGTCAAAACCGGAGGCCATCAAAATCTGCTTAAACTGCTGCGGTGCCTGGGGCAGCGCATAAAACTTACCCGGATGGTTTCTGGCCGGTACAAGATAATCTCTTGCCCCCTCCGGCGAAGAACAGGTTAAGATCGGTGTTGTGATCTCCACGAAATCCAAGTCGTTCATTCTCTGTCTGAGCTCCGTCACGATACGGCTTCTAAGCAGAATCTTATCTTTTACATCCGGATTCCTCAGATCCAGATAACGGTATTTTAACCGGATATTTTCGTCCGCATTCTTCGACTGTCTGATCTCAAAAGGCAGTATATTATAAGTACATTTACCGAGTACTTCCACTTTAGTCGGCACCACTTCGATGTCACCGGTCGGAATCGTGTTCGTTTTATTGGAACGCTCCCGCACCGTACCTTCTATCATTAATGTGGACTCCTTGTTTACGCCCTCTAACCGGTCCATCATCTCCTCAGTCTCAAAGACGATCTGTGTGACACCGTAGAAGTCCCGGAGTAACAGGAAGCCCAGGTTCTTGCTGACCTGTCTGATATTCTCGTACCATCCGACCAGAGTGACCTTGCTGCCCGCGTCGGATAATCTGAGTTCGTTGCATGTGTGTGTTCTTGACTGCATCATATTTTCGTTATTCCTTTCCTGTGATTTCTCTTCTGATTCTATCACCGCGCACCGTAAAATACAATAAATATTCGTTTCTTCGTCATTTTACTTCGACATTTTTGCCGCACTTTGATTCTTTTCGAAATAGCTCTTGTGCAATCGGTTTTTATGTTTTTTTCATGAAAATTTCATATAATCGGAGGGGCTTCGCATTGACATTCTTTTTCAAACTTTATATGATTAAAAAAAGTAAATTCTTTCAGAATTTACTTTGCGAGATTTGCTTCGCAAACTCGAAAAAACGGGACAATACAGGAGATGATATCATGTCAGTTGCAGAAGAGATCAGAGAACAGCAAAAGCAGGCGTTCAGTACCATGAATTCCAAGGAAAAGCTTGCTTATTTTTGGGATTATTATAAGATACACGTTCTTGTGCTAATCGCCGTGATCGCGATGGTATCCACTTTTATTTATCAATATGTTACCAATAAAGATTACGGTTTCTATATATCTTTCGTTAACGCTGCAATAACTGGTCAAAATCAGGATCTGGCCTCGGAATGGGCGGCGGAATTTCAGGAATACGCGGGAATCGATTCTAATGAATATCAGGTGTATATCGACACTTCCGTGATACTCTCTGAAGATATGGGTACATCATACTCTGTCTCCGATGAGGAGAAACTGTTCGTCATGACTCAGGTAGGTACGGTCAATGCCATTATCGCCGAAACAAAGACATTTGAGAAATATTCCCAGTCCGAATATTTTTATAATCTGGAAAATGTATTATCCGCTGAAGAAATCGATAAATATCGTTCTTATTTCTACTATACGGATGCTGCCACTTTCGATACCGGAGACGACGACACATTCTATGAAGCGTCCGAGCGGAAAGATCCCGGTAAGCTGACGATCAATCACCGTGATCCTTCCGATATGGAACAGCCGGTAGCCGTAGGCATTATTCTCACTTCCGACAATAAGCTTGCAGACGCTGGATATTACACTTATCTGACAAGCGATGAGTATGATTATCAAGGATATCCTTCTGAGACAGTTCTCGGCATCCCTGTATCAAACAAAGAACCGGAGCTGGCTGTCCGGTTCTTGGAATTCTTGCAATTAGGGGAGGGTTGACTGAGATTTCATCACAACATCTCCCTCAACATCTGATTGACCGCTGCCGGATCAGCCTTGCCCTTCATGGCCTTCATGGTCTGTCCGACAAGGAATCCGATCGCCTTCTCCTTACCGTTACGGTAATCTTCCACGGACTGCGGATTCCCGGCGATGACTTCCTCTATCGTCTTACGCAGGGCGCCTTCATCGTTGACAGTCTTTAATCCTTTTTCCTCTACATACTGTTCCGGGTCTGTGTTCTCCTCAAACATTACCTCGAAAACTTCCTTCGCTACGGAGCTGTTGATTGCTTTGGATTCCGTAAGCGCAATCAGTTTCGCCAGATTTTCCGGTGAAAAACGCAGATCGGAGGCCTCTACTTCTTTTTCCTTCATCAGCCGGAGCGTCTCACCCATCAGCCAGTTAGACACTTTCTTAGGCTGCCCGCAAATCGCGGTCGCTGCCTCAAAGAGATCCGCCATATGCTTGTCACCGGTAATAATCTCGATATCATAGTCCGGAATATCAAATTCTTCTTTGTAACGCTTCATTTTCTCCGTACGGAATTCCGGCTGCCCTGCTTTAATCTGCGCTAACATCTCATCACTCACGGCGATGGGCACCAGATCCGGATCGGGAAAATAACGATAATCCTGCGCATCTTCTTTGCTTCTCATGGCATAGGACTCGCCCTTCGTATCATCCCATCTTCTCGTCTCCTGCACTACCTTCTCACCAGATTCGATCAGGTCGATCTGCCGCTCTGTCTCGCCTGCAATGGCTCTGGATATCGCCTTGAAGGAGTTCAGATTCTTCATTTCGGTTCTGGTGCCGAACTGCGCGGCACCCACTTCCCGCACAGACAGGTTCACGTCAGCGCGCATGGAGCCCTCCTGAAGCTTGCAGTCGGAAGCGCCCAGATATTGAATGATCAGCCGCAGTTTCTCAAGGTAAGCAATGACTTCCTCCGCGCTGCGCATATCAGGCTCTGACACGATCTCTATGAGAGGCACGCCGGAACGGTTGTAATCCACCAGTGAGCAGTCCTCCCACTCGTCATGGATCAGCTTGCCCGCATCTTCCTCCATATGAATCTCATGAATGCCTACGGTCTTTACCCCGCCTCCTTCCGCCTCAATCTCCACGCCGCCGTTTCGACAGATCGGCAGATAGAGCTGGGAAATCTGGTAGTTCTGCGGGTTGTCCGGATAGAAATAGTTTTTCCTGTCAAATTTCGCATATCTGGTAATATCACAGTTTGTTGCAAGTCCTACCGCAATCGCATACTCTAATACCTGCTTGTTCAGCACCGGAAGGGACCCGGGCATACCGGTACATACCGGGCATGTCTGGGTATTCGGTTCTGCGCCGAATGCAGTAGAACAGCCGCAGAAAATCTTCGTCTTCGTGGCTAGCTCCACATGCACTTCCAGACCGATGACTGTCTCGTAATTTTTACTCATGGCGCTGTCCCTCCTGTTCTGCAAAGTTTACTGCCGTCGAATCACGTGCTGTATCATAGTTTGCTCTAGCCGCATCCTGCCCTGTGCGACTGTCTCCTGCCTCTTGCCGTGCCAGGGTTTTATCCTGTCCCACTTCGCTTTCCCCCATATGGCTCTGCCCCGGCCGGAAGATACCTCTGATCTTCTCGTAAGTGTACGCTGTCCGAATCAATTTCTTCTCCTGAAAACAGTCTCCGATCAACTGTAATCCGATAGGCAGCCCGTTCTTATCTTTCCCACAGGGAAGACTGATTCCCGGAAGTCCTGCAAGATTTACGGCAATCGTATAGATATCGCCCAGATACATCTTGATCGGATCAGCCAAACTGGAACCCAGCTTCGGCGCCGTAGTGGGCGCTACCGGTCCTAAGATTACATCGTACTTTGCAAAAGCTTCATCAAAAGCCTTCTTAATCAGCGCCTTCACACGCAGCGCTTTCAAATAATATGCGTCATAATAACCGGAGCTCAACACGAAAGAGCCCAGCATGATACGACGTTTGACTTCCTCACCAAAGCCCTCGGAGCGGGATTTCTTATACATGTTGTGGAGCCCAGCATATTCTTCGGTGCGGTATCCGTATTTGATACCGTCGAAGCGCTCCAGATTCGAGCTCGCCTCCGCCGCCGCAATGGTATAATAAGTAGGAATGGCATACTCAACCAGACTTAAGTCGAAATGCTCCACCACTGCACCTTTTCGCTCCAATTCTTCCGCCGCCTTAAGAACCGCCGCTTTCACTTCCTCGTCAAGCCCTTCTCCGAAATAGTCGTTAGGAATACCGATTCGCATACCCTGCACATCGTCAACAAGTGCGGAAGTAAAATCAGTATCCTGCCGCTCCACAGAAGTGGAATCCTTCTCGTCGTGTGATGAGATCGCTTCCAGTACAGCCGCACAATCCGTCACGTCCTTAGTGAGCGGTCCGATCTGATCTAAAGAAGAACCGTAGGCAATCAGCCCGTAGCGTGACACCGTACCATAAGTCGGCTTCATGCCAACAATGCCACAATAAGATGCGGGCTGTCTGATAGAGCCGCCTGTGTCGGAACCCAGTGCATAATAACATTCATCCGCCGCCACCGCCGCCGCAGAACCGCCGGAAGAACCACCCGGCACATGCCCCGTATTCCATGGATTTCTCGTCACGCCGTAAGCCGAAGTCTCCGTGGTAGATCCCATGGCAAATTCATCCATGTTCGTCTTGCCTAAGACCACAGCTCCCGCCTTCTTAAGATTCAACACCGCTTCCGCCGTGTAAGCAGGCACGAAATTCCCCAATATCTTAGAAGAGCATGTGGTAAGCAACCCCTCCGTACACATATTATCCTTGATTGCCACCGACACCCCGGCCAGAGCCCCCGTCAGTTCTCCCGCCTCAATCTTAGCCTGCACTTCCTTCGCCTGTGCCAGCGCACCTTCCCTGTCCACCGTCACATAGCAGTTATAAATCTTATCCTGTTCCTCTATGCGGGCAAGCATAGCCTCTGCAGCCTCCACCGCAGTGGTCTGCCCCGCTTTAATCGCAGCAGAAAGTTCAACCGCCGTCATATCTATCATATTCATAGGAAGCCTGTCTCCTTTCTTTTCACATACCCCTAAAACATTTCAATCAAACTATACCGGCAGATTGCACAAAATATTCTTGAAGCCGTCCTTGCGTAGGAAAATGAGATTTTCTTAATATTCCGTCCAACACCCAGCAATTTTGGGACATGGATGTCCCAAAAAGACCGAAATGCGCACGGACGCGCATAGAGGTCGGTTGCGTCCGCCGCCATAGCCTCACCGGAATATTTAGAAAATCCATTTTCCGAAGCCCGACGCGAAAGAATATTTTGTGTAATCTGCCCTCTCAGCCTACAGTCATTTAGACTATTCACTCAAACGTCCTAGGCACCATAAACATCCCATCCTTCTGTTCCGGCGCATTAACCAACAACTCTTCCCGCCTATCCCCATTCGTCACCACATCCTCCCGAAACACATTCTGCACCGGAAACACATGGGACATAGGCTCCACCCCGGTAGTATCCAGCTCGCCCAGCTTGTCGATATAATCAAGCATCCTTCCCATATCAGACTTCGCCTGTTCTTTCTCCTCATCAGACAATTCCAGCTTCGCCAGAATGCCCACATACTCAATTGTCTCGTCACTAATGATATTTGCCATAGTCTCTGTCCTTTCTAACTTCTGATCTTAATATGCACTTCCCGAAGCTGCTGCTCCGTCACATCATTGGGTGCACCACACATCAGATCCTGCGCCGTTCCGCTCATCGGGAAAGCGATAACCTCCCTGATATTCTCCTCGTTCTTAAGCAGCATGATCATACGATCTACCCCCGGCGCCATTCCGGCATGCGGCGGCGCGCCGAACTGGAATGCATTGTAGAGTGCACCAAATTTATTTTTCAGAGTCTCCTCATCATATCCCGCGATTTCAAATGCTTTGACCATAATCTCCATATCATGGTTGCGGACCGCACCGGAAGATAACTCCACACCGTTACATACGATGTCATACTGGTAAGCAAGAACCTCAAGCGGGTTCATTGTGTTCAAAGCCTCTAAGCCACCCTGCGGCATGGAAAAAGGATTGTGGGTGAAACCGATCTGCTTCGTATCCGGATCGAGTTCAAACATCGGAAAATCGTTGATGTAGCAGAACCGATACGCATTTTTTTCCAACAAGTCAAGTTTCTGTCCCAACTCGTTGCGAATCTGTCCTGCATAATATGCCGCCCGCGCTTCCTTATCTGCGATGAAGAAGATTGTATCGCCTGCCTCCAGTCCTGCAAGATCCGCCAGCTCACTCTTTTTTTCATCCGGAATAAACTTGTCGATGGGACCCTTGTAACTCGTATCCTCGGCCACTTCCAGATATCCGAGACCGCCCATGCCCATATCGGTGGCAAACTTCAACAGCTTTTCGTGAAATCCTTTTGACATATCCGCATGTACCCTGATTGCGCGAACTGTCCTGCCATGGAAGGGTTTGAATGTGCATGTTTGGAAATATTCTGTCAGATCTATGATCCGAAGCGGGTTCCTGAGATCCGGTTTATCTGTGCCGAACTCTAACATCGCCTGCTTATAACTGATGATCGGGTATGGCGCTTTGGTGACTTCATATCCCTCCGGCGCAAATTTCTCAAAGGTGGCCGAGAGCACTTCCTCTCCTGCGCGGAACACATCTTCCTGCGTGGCGAAACTCATCTCGAAGTCCAACTGATAGAATTCACCCGGCGAACGGTCCGCTCTGGCATCTTCATCTCTGAAGCAGGGGGCGATCTGGAAATATTTATCAAATCCGGAAACCATCAAAAGCTGCTTATACTGCTGCGGTGCCTGCGGCAATGCATAGAATTTACCTTTATACTTTCTAGACGGAACAATATAGTCTCTTGCCCCTTCCGGTGAAGAAGCGCACAGGATCGGTGTCTGAATCTCCAGAAACCCCATTTCCGTCATTTTCTCCCGCAGATAGGCAATCACTTTAGAACGGAATATAATGTTGTCCTTCACTTTCTGGTTGCGCAGATCCAGATAACGGTATTTCAGGCGGACATCTTCTCTCGTCTCTTTGGATGTCATGATCTCAAAAGGAAGCTGCTTGTAGACTCTGCCCAGCACATCAACCTTATGTGCCTCCAGCTCGATCGTTCCGGTCGGAATTCTGGGGTTGTAGGTTTCCTCATCTCTGTGCTCGATCAATCCCTCAATGGATACGCTCATCTCTCTGGATAATCCGTCAAGCAGCGTGGTGTCGCGCATAACGACCTGCAGTACGCCGTACATATCGCGCAAGTCCACAAAGGATACACCGCCGTGATCCCTGATATTCTCGATCCAGCCCGCCACGCGAATCTCCTTACCGATATCGGATTCGCTGATCTGCTGTAAAGTTACGTCTCTGTAGATGTTTTTGTTTGTCATTGTATTGGTCTCCTTTTCCATGATTATGTCCCTAGGAAATTAGGAATAAGCAGACTCGGAAGACTTCGTCTTCCTCGTTCGCGTTGCTCGCCGTAAGTCTTTCAAATCATGCTTACATGCAAGCATGACGCCTGATTCGAAATCCTTCCGCCTCTGCTTATTCGCGCAAAAGAAAGTCCCGGAACACATTTCTGTATTCCGGGACGGATAGTTATGATTATCCGCGGTACCACCCGCATTGATAAGCCGGCATCTCTGACAAGATGCTTCTTCGCCTTACCCTCTCTTAACACTTAACGCGTGTAACGTATTGCCCTAGCGTATATTTACGACATTCATACTACGTACGGTTCAGGCAATCTGCTCCGGAGTGTTCCCGTTCCCTACCTTTCACAAACAGCGCTCTCAGTCGGTGACGCTGTATTCCTGTCGCTTCCCGTAAGGTGAGTCTCCTTCATTGCATTTTTGTATTTTTGTATACAATTTATATATCATACAATAAAATAAAAAGCAACCTTTGTATCTAAAAAAATACAAAGGCTGCCTTTCAAATTCATTATTTTATTCCATTTAGCCCTTTGACGGTCCTACATACTGCGCATCGCCAAATCCGAGCATCGGCACGAAAATAAAAGGAAAGAACAGGATTCCGATACCGAAACCTACGCCCTTGTCAAACGCCATTGCAAGCTTAATCCACATAATGATCGTCATAATCGCGCCTACACACGGAACAAATATCAGCAGGAATAACCAACCGGTTCCAAAGGTCATCTCAAACAAGCAATAAAGATTATAAAGAGGTACGATTGCACCCCAGCCCGGTTTACCCGCCTTCTCAAAAACCTTCCACAATCCGACCAAAACTACGATCGCTATTGCAAGTACCACCAACATGTACACAATAGATCCTGCTGCCACTGCGGCTGCTGTTGCATCATTCATCTTTCTTCTCCTCCTTCATAAGAAAATATATTAATAAAACTCACCATTGCCCTCACACAACGACATGCCTATAGTAGCAAAATATGACATACTTTGCAAGATATTTTTCAAGATACTTTTTTACATGCTTTTTACAATCCTATTCAGCCCTCTTCATTGTGATTCAAAAAGTCAATCGCACTCTGATATGCCCCATCCGGACTTGTCTGTATATCGGGTGTCAAAGCCCGCTCCGTATTATTTTCATCGGGTCGGATAAACTGTTTATGCGAGACGGTTGCCAATATATGGGAATTCGGCAGCGACATATAAAGAATATCGCCGTAGCTGCTGGGCGTATTGGAGCTTGCTTCCCCTATGATCGTACCGAGTTTTCCGTCTCTTACCCATACACACAGCATAGTCGCGGAGCTGAACGTGTACCGGTCACAGAGCACGACAAGCCGTACGTTATCATTCACCGTACATTTTGCGGAGCCATTCCATCTGAATGTACCACTATCCCGCAGATAACCGACCTGTTCCGACGCCTCATCGGAAAACCGAATCAGCATATCATACCCCGGCCCTTTCATTCCCATGGCTCCAAGCAGCCTTTTACATGCGTTCGAATTCCCGCCGCCGTTTCCTCTGGCATCGATTATGACCTTATTGCAGCCCTGCTTGACTGCCTTTTCCAGTTCATCCGCAATGGATTTCAAGTTCGCATCATCTACACACTCAACAAAGTTGACGACGAAGATATCCCCATCCATCTGCCATGTATTTACAGTCGGTTCATATTCGCTGTCAAGATCTTCTTCCGGTTTATAAAACGTGCACTCCTCTGTGGAACCGTCCGAATAAGTTACTGTCACACTTTCAGCTATGCCGTCTGCCTCTTGCGTGTTCACGCCTGCCAGTTCCAGAATATTTCTTCCGGTTATATAAGTCCCCCGGTTGATCTGCCGCGCCATATCATTTTCCGCCGGAAAAATGTGATCAATCGTTTCATAAATATTTTCGATGGGCACACCGCCGATTTCCACAACAAATTGGTCGCTGACAATGCCATTTTCTATGCGGTATGTATTTTGATCCTGATATACCTGTTCCATGTCGAGATATTCATCTTCGCTCCAGCGGATACGGGTATGACCGTCTTCAAAAAAGCATAAATATTCCGCCGTTGCCGCCTGAAAATCTCCCACACTCATTTCTCCGGAAGCCGCATTAATATAATTCTGACGTGCCTGCTCATAGGCCGCATGGTCTTTTTGCACAACAAAATAGGGGTGTGTATCTTCCACAAACCGTATTGCGAAGTCTTGATCCTCCATAACCTGCTCTTTTGTCAGTAAAATATCTGTCGCAAGAGCCTCTGGTCTTTCGGGATACTGTCCTCCGAAGCTGATCGGAAAACGGTAAAATCCTATGACTCCGACTGTTATAAGCGCTAAGAAAAGGATCGTTATGAGAATAATTGGTTTCTTTTTTGTCTTGTGTTGTTTCATGGTTTTCCTTTATGCTCTTTTCATTTCGTAAAAGAAATACATTTCCTCCTCGTCATCGTTTATGTCCTTATAGCGTTTCTTTTCAATTAATTGAAAACCAGCTCCTTCAACCGTTCTCCAAGACGGTACATTCGCCTCTCTGATCGTAGCGATCAATTTCGAAATATCATAGCGGCTAAGAAAATATGCACTATAAACTTTGACCGCTTCCGTGGCATATCCTCTGCCTCTGTATTGCGCACCGATAAAATATGTAATGCCTACTTCCCGAAGATCATCATAGTAAGAGCAGCCGACAGAACCTATCACAATATCCTTATCTTTCAGAACAATGGTATATGCCAAATAATCAGACATCGGATCATCCGCATCCGTAAGTTCTTTGGCTTCTTTAGTCCAGCTATGCATCCATGCGCCGCACTGCCGGTCAAAGCCGATATCATTCAAACTTCCATCTGCCGCCATATCAATAAACACTGCTTCATCAGCCGGCTCAACGGGCCGGATCATCAATCTTTTTGTCTCTAACAACATGTCTGTCCTCCGTAAATAAATCTGTTCACACTTTTATCAGTATAGCACAATTAAATTTTGCGGACACATCTATTTCTCATAAAACAACAATGTCAGCCTATCATTGATCACTTTCTCTCCACCTGTTCTTCTGTATCCCATCTTCTCATACAGATAACAGTTCTTCGGCTCCTGCAGGATTGTCCCAAGTTCCCATCCTTCCGATCCGTGCAGCTCTTCGCACATCCGGATCGCCTTCTGTGCAATTCCCTGTCCTCTGAATTCCGGCAGGATAAAGAGCGGGGATATCCGTTTGTTTACGCCGTTTTCTTTCTGGTCAACAATACGAATGGCACCCACTTTACTCGCGCCCAGACAGATAAAATAATAGTAAGTGAAATCCTGTCTCAGCCGAAATTCTACCTTCTCAACAGGTTCACAGCCGGGACTTGTGTCAAAATCCTGATACTTATCGAGCAGCTCCCGGAACGCTTCGATCTGCATTGCATGCAATTCTCCTGCGTCTTCTATCCCTGCTCTTAACAATTTAATTTCCATAAACAGCTCCCTTCTTTCACACGCGAAAAAAATGCACCAAACATTGATATGTCCGGTGCACCTCTAAATCCTGTCGGTTATAAATGATTTATTTTCTTCCCAAACCTACATATACCGATTTCTATGCACAGACATATCAGACCTACCGCTGTAACTGTGCATCCGATCGGATAACAATTACAGTTAAGTACGTCTGTAATACATGTACATATAATTCATTGTGGTATGTAAGTTCCGCATTTTAAACCTCGTGCCTGTAAAATTTTCTATAGGCTACCACAGTCCGTCTCATGTGTCAAGAAATATTGTTTTGCCTTTTCATAATTTGCCTAGAACACAAACTGCACCAACAGCATATAGCAGACCGTCCCGCCCGCTATGGAAATGAGCATCTGTCTCTTCCAAAGGTGCAGTCCGACCACCACCGCAATACCGATCATTTCCGGTATTCCGTGGCTTCCGGCAAACAAACTGACATTTTTCAGGCAATAGATCACCAGTAGTCCGAATACTGCCGCCGGAAGAACCTTGCCGAGATACTGTATATACTTAGGTGTCGGTTTTCCTGCCGGAAAAACCAGAAACGGGACAAACCGCGTCATCACCGTCCCAAGCACTACCATTCCGATTGTAATCATCTGCTGTGTAAATGTCATTGCCGCACCTCCATCTCTTTTTCCAGCGGTGTCCTAAGCAGTGTGAGCACGCCCAGAATCCCGATCATAGCCGGAATAATGAAGTCATCCGCTCCGAACGCAATCAGACACAGCAGGGAAACTCCGAGCCCCACAAATGCACTTATATGGTTCTTCTCCTTCATCCACTGCTCCATGAAGATCACGACAAACATCGCCGTCATAACAAAATCCAGTCCCTCCGTGTTAAAATGAATCAAAGAGCCGAAAATACCTCCCAGCGTGGCGCCGAAGACCCAATAGCATTGATTCAACAGTGTGACAAAGAACATAAACCATCCCCTGTCTATTCCCTCCGGGATATCCGCCGTATAATTGATGGAAAAACTCTCATCACACATTCCAAAGATCAGATAAATATCTTTCAGACCGTTTCCCCGATACTTGTCCAACATGGAAATTCCGTAAAACAGATGTCTTGCATTGATCATAAGCGTCATGGCAAGCGCCTGCAGCGGATTGAATGCCCCCAGCAACAGACTGACTGCCACAAACTCTACGGAACCCGCAAAGATCGTCAGACTCATAAACATCGGATACAAAAAGCTGAACCCCGATACATTCATGTATATCCCGTAAGTCATACCCAAGAACCAGAAGCCTGCAAAAATCGGAATCGTATGAGGAAATGCCGCTTTAAAAGCATTTTTTAATTTTGTTCTGTTTGACATGGCGATGTTCTCCTAAAGTAAACTGCCCGACCGCATTGTCTGTCGTCCGACAGACCGCACAGCCGCTCTCATCGCCTTATCATATCACCTCCGAGGAATACTTTCAAATACTATAATAATTTGTGCGGAGAATGCCCGCTTTTTGGCATTCTCCNGNNTGAGACNTAGNACTTCTTAGCGAAANAGCCCACTGNNNTGAGCTTTAGAAGTNCTTCTCANNCTAATCCAGCATNATCTCCTTCACGGAGAACTTTTCCATTTTCTTCGTATACACCAGCATGATNCCTTCATAAAGCAGCAGAAANACNATCAATGTCACNATCATAGCNGGAACGTCAAACTGATAATCCGGAACGCCNTCCATATCGGCAAATATGACTTCNACCGCTATCTTCAGCAGANCATACTGATAGACCGTCCCCAATGCAAATCCTATGTACGCCCANGNCCGATATCCTCCCAAAACCGCTTTGGCACAGTCTTTCGCATCATATCCGAATACCTTCATCATCGTAATGGTTTTGCNGTTTGCTTTGACCACGGATGTGGTCGCGATCAAAAGCGTGACGCATGCCAAAACCATGCCGATTGCCATAATCATAACAGACATCATAACGCTCGCCAGTTCATCCATACTGAAAGACATCTGCATCATGGAAGCAAANCAAAAAACTGCAAAAGTGATGAAAAACACCAGNGATTTNCGCTGTCTTANACTGCCTTTTCGCANCTCNGTCAAAAANGGCATATCTGTNTCNTTTTTCGCCTTAACGATCTTCGAAGTCACCGTTTCTCTCATGAGTGAAAGCGCGGAAACTCTCAGNCTGCGATAGCTGTAAAGAACCGCCAGNAGAGCAAANAATACNGTNGGCAGACCTACCAATTCCATAAGCAGGATCGGATGGAAAGTCACNTCCATTGCCGGAAAATAGCCCTCCGCATTCTGCACTTCATAGAACCTCGGCATAAGCAGATGGGCNCAGAAATATCCCGCCGCAGTACCCGCCAGCACGGANAGNCCNAACANGGCAAANCCTTTTGCAATAGCAAGCCTTGAATACCCCAATGCTTTTAAAATGCCTAACTGCTTTTTGTGGGTATCTACATAATGCCCTATGTAAAAACATAATAATACCACTGTGGTGAGAAGCAGACAGCCGCCGCTCACCACGCTCACCATNTTAGCCGTATTGCACTGNGCTTCATAGAATATTTTTGCCATATCCGCAGTGATCAGCGCTTCTATATCCGTCANATCTATATAGTANTTCAGAAANAGCGCACATACAAAAACCGCACAAAAACTTANAATTAANATTCCNATCATCTTAAATATATCTTTATAACTTATTATCATAGCTACTCCTCTTAACATGCTCCGGCACACCTATAAGTCAATCCAAATTCGTAACTGTTCAGAACCNAGTTCTTCACAGTTATGAAGCACCTTCATCTACCATGCAATCTCATATGCCGTCTTCTGNTCCGCATTGTGATATGTCTGGACGATCCGNCCNCTGTTCATACGGATCACGGTATTTGCCATCTCTGCGATATTCTGATTATGCGTCACCATGACCATCGTAAANCCCTGCTCCTTCTTCAATTTGCAAATATAGTCAAGAACCTGTCTTCCCGTCTGCTCATCAAGGGCTCCTGTCGGCTCATCCAGATACAGCACTTTAGGTTTCTTGGCAAGCGCTCTTGCCACGGAGACTCTCTGCTGCTCTCCGCCGCTTAANTCGTGAGGATACTTGCTGCGTTTCGCTTCCAACCCGACAGCTTTGATCGTTTCACGGTAGTCTTTGTTNTTCGCAAGGTCNGCNCCCATTTTCACATTCTTATCGACACTCAGATTCGGAAGCANAAAATACTGCTGAAAAATATAGCCCACATATTCTCTTCTGAANTTTGTCANTTCNGCNTCTTTCATGGAAGACAAATTCTGTGTATCGTAACATATCGCTCCCTCATCCGCAGGCTCCAGTCCNGAAATNACATTGAGAAGNGTGGACTTACCCGAACCGGAAGTGCCTAATATGACAACNAAATCTCCNTCNTCGATNGTAAGCGACACTCCTCTTAACACCTCATTGCGNCTGTCGCCTGTTCCGTATGATTTATGTACATTTTCAATCTTAATCATGATCTTTCTTAGCTCCTTTCTCTAACATCATCAGGCCTGTAAAAATCTGCGTCAGTCTCTCTCCGATTTGTTCCGCCGAATAACTGCACAATCCGGTAGCGCACATAGTCGCAATTCCGTGAGTATATGTCCANAAATGCTGATAAATCATGTCNGCGGCTTCCCGGCTGTCTACATATTTCTGCACAGATTGCAGGATATCTTCGTAACTGGCATCTATCTGNGGNAANATNCTCTCCACACTCATATCTCCCGGTACGGCGCTCATAAAAAGAAGCTGAAACAGCAAAGGCTCCTTTATCGAAAATTTAATGTATGCCATGCCTACTCCCTTGAANGCAAGCTCCTGCTTCANACCNTCTGCAACATATTGCCCGTAAACTTCTTTCGCCCGGTCAANCACCGCCGNTTTAACCTCCTCCATATTTTCAAANACGGTGAAGATCGGCCTNGCGGAACTTTGCAGCTGNTTTCCCAGTTCCCTTGCGGTAATCTTGTCATACCCNTGCGTCCTTGNAATTTGAAAAGCGGCCTCTATGATTTCTTCCCGCGTAAANTTTGCTTTTGGCGGCATAATATNCNCCTTTCTAAAACANNNGTTTTAAATCGACNGTTTTATTATATTTCGCATGTGCTTCCCTGTCAAGGACAAACAAATTTTTTTCCCAAAAAAAATCATCCTTCACTTCTGAAAGATGATTTTAAAAAAATCAGTTATCTCGCAGACTTTTTAACATATCCATCCGCGCTTTCACATTTTCCGCAAATTCCTCATCGGAAAATTTGGGGTCTCTTGTCTTCATCCAGATCTCACATGGCGCTGCCTCACATTCCCCACAGTTGTTATATCCTTTACTGTTCACGGTACATTCATAAATGGCGCACCCTTCCGGTGAATGGAAAACCTTTCCGCCGCAGTCGTTACAGCCTGTGCACATATTCCCGAAGCAATAGCATGCGCCGCAGTCCGTGCCGCATACACTTATGTTTGATGCTTTGGAGCTGCAATACTCCGCGTACCACTTCTCAACCACATCCACCGGATGCTGAGTAAGCTTAGCAGTTTCCGCGATGTCTTTCCCCATCTCAAACTGTCTGGCTGCAACTGTGTACATGCTCTCTGAAACCTCAATCAAATGCCCGTTCGGATCAAATATTCGGATTCCTCTTTGAAGCCATGGGAATGTCTCCGCGTCATGAAGCCGTTCCACCTCCGGATGGGCATCAAGCAATGTCATGAAGCTATCGAAATCCTCCGTTTCAAAATAGAGTTCCATCGTGTTAGAACGATATTTCATCGTCTCCGCCGCAAATCCCGCAAGCTCATCAAAATGTTCCTGTAAACTCAACCCACAGGTCAATGCCTTGCACCATCCCAAATCAATCGTTACCTCCTGTTGAAACAGCTCCTTGTAAAATTGCAGCGACTTTTCCATATCCTTAACGGCAATCAATGTATTACAATATCTCATAGCGTATCTTCTCCTTTGTGATTATCTTATAGTAACCGTTCGTTCACTGTTAATGATACTATTTTCCGCTATAGATATATTGTATATTTCCGACATTGCCGGCATTGTCATAAGCGCACTTTTTCGCCTGACCGATATTCATTGTATGATAACGCTTAAATTCCCGCATAAGATGGGATTGATCCGTATATCCGTACCGGTAAACCGCATCGGCCACATGAAACCTCGGATTACTCATAAGCTCACACCACAAACACTGATAGCGCACCAAATTGCACAGTTTCTTCGGCGCGATCCCGACATACTCGTGGAATAATCTTTCCAACTGCCTGCTGCTGACGAAACATTCCCGCGCTAACTGCGCTGCGCTCACGTTCCCCTTGTGCAAAAGAATCTGTGTCACCGCACAATCAATTGTGTTATTACGCCTGACTTTGCCAAAGGTTGATATACCGCTGTCTGCCAATACGCCACCTGCCGGAGAATCTTTGCCTGCCGTGTCCAGCCTCTTTAGAAATGCCGCTTCAGTAATCGCCGCCCGCTCCGCCATAGAATGCTTCTCAAACAACTGCCGCCGCAGTACCCGATCCAGCCACATAAATCTGGACTGCACATCATAATAACCGTTCAGGGTATCTCTCAGGGAATCTTGTGAAAAGGCATACACGCCCCATGCATAGAACCGAATAGCAAATGTAGAAATCAGGTGCCCGTATTTCCTATCCGCGTTGTGGTAAAAGCTTGCATCATTGATTCCGCAAAAACCACCGGAAATCGTATTGTCTGTGTGATCAATGTTATAGATAATATCCACGCACGTATCAGGAATGACAATGCCGGCAACCGTATGCTCTTCCTTTTGGAGATAGGGATTCTCACTTCCCCAATAGCAGCGGATATATTTTGCCAGCTCAGGGTTTGCGGGCAGCATCTCCGTGTATGTTTCGTTGTGTTTATATGGTGTTGCCGTCAGCGGCTTGTATGTGGGGGCGTTCATTTATATCCATGCCTCTTTCTCAGTCTGCGAGTTTGTGGCCGTAGGGCACAAATCTCGCGGTTGAAAGAATGTAATTCTTTCAACCTTTTCACTTTCCACTTATCTTTCAATACTTGCAGGGTCAAGCAGAAAATCATAGATATTTAACGTTAAAAATCACGTCCAATTTCCATAAATGCATTCCTTAACGAAAGATTTCTGCAACTTATTACACTTTTCCTTTATAGATTAGCCCAAATGCACTAAAAAGGCAATGTCAGTATTGCTTATGATAAATACAAAATCATTGCCCTTTTCATACTCCCTTTCCCTATATTAGGTCTTTCGTTTCGGCTCCACGAACGGAAAGGAACGCGAAAACCAGTGAAATGACAGTTAAAATAACAGGGAAGACGGCATTGTTTGCCATTGTCAGATCTCCTATATTTGCTTGTGTCAAAATAATCAGTAGGAAAGAGGTAATAATCGTTGCCTTTGACGATTGCATTGCCATACCAACAAACAAAGCAATAAAGCTCATTGTGACAATGACAATGGATTTCACAAGCAGTTGTATATAGAAACCTGCGCTTGCCATATCGAAGTCAATAGGAAACGACGACACCATAAAGCGCGAGCCTAATAATATGCAGCCGTAAAGTAACAGTTTCGTAAGAACCAGTGCAACAAAGTTGAAAATCCATACCGCAAGCATTTGTGAAATAAGAATTTTCTGCCGCTTAATCGGGTAAGAAAACATCAAATTCATAGTTTTGTTTTTATACGCGCTCACAATGAAAGATGAGAGCATAACACTTGTAAAGACCAGAAATGACATACTTGTAAAAAGCTCAATAGGTGAAGATATCGCATTATTACCGGGAGCAGCATCGGGTATGCCTGTGTCCGGATCGTTTGCAATCCCAAGATACGCAAGCGCGAACATGAACAGACAAAGGACAGCCGCCATAATTACGGCGTTTCTTACATACTTGCCGATATTGTTTTTCTTCCATTCCAGTTTAATCAATTTTAACATTTCTTCACCTCCGCAGTCATTTTCAAAAAATAATCTTCCAAAGTTTCGGCTTTTTTACCAAGCGCAATGACTTCCACATCATTTAATGACAGAACCTTAGATAATTCCTGCGTAGAAACGCGATTATCATAGATACGGATTTGTCCGTCCTCAATAATCTTAAAATTGGTAAGGTGAAGTTTTTCACTCAATACATAGACCGCCTTTTTCGTATCCGGTACAGACAATTCTACATATGCTAAGCTCATTTGCTCGATTTCTTTCATACCGATTTCTTTCATCATAATTCCATGATTAATTATGCCGACAGTATCAGCAATGCTTTCAATTTCAGACAGGATATGACTGGAGATCATTATGGTTATCCCGTACTCGCTGCAAAGGGTTTTTAATAAGTCGCGGATTTGTTTCATTCCCACCGGATCAAGTCCGTTTGTTGGTTCATCAAGAATGAGAAGCTCGGGCTTGCTAAGGATAGCGCGTGCAATCCCAAGACGTTCTTTCATACCGAGAGAATAGTTTTTGACCGGCTTGCCGGCCGCGGCAGATAAATCCAACATATCAAGCGCATTTTCAATGCTGCCATGATTATAGTACCCCATGTATTCACAATGCAGTTTTAGATTGTCATATCCTGTCATGTGGTCATAAAACGTGGGGAATTCAATAATGATTCCCATTCGTTTTAATACATCATAAGACTGCGGGGTAAGTGTTTCTCCAAAGATTTCAATGGTTCCTTCGGTAGGTTTCCAAAGGTTTGTAATCATTTTCATTACAGTAGTTTTGCCCGCTCCGTTGGGCCCGAGGAAACCATAAATTTCACCTTTTTTGATGTGAAGATTGACGTTGCTGACAAGTTCTTTTCCGCCAATGGTTTTAGTAAGGTGGTTAGTTTGTAAAATATACGGCATTTTTCATTGCCTCCTTTCTGAATACCATTGTAGCGGTCTCGTTTTTCAAAACTCTTGAATAAGTCTTACAAATTTCTTTCGCGGCATTTTAGAAAGAGATTTTTTTGAGCTTAACGGTAAATGTTGTTTTCACATAAGGGGTACTGACCAACGTGATATTCCCTCCAAGCTGTAACGCTAAACTTTTTGCGATTGCCAGTCCTAATCCGTTTCCCTGTATATTGCGGTTTCGGGAATCCTCCATAGTGAAAAGCCGGTCAAACACACGCTCTGCAAAGAATTTGTCAACTCCTTTTCCTTTATCATTCACGTCGATATAGACAGCCTTTTCATCTGTCCTTAAACACAATCCCAAATATTTACCGTCGGCCCCGTAACGGATCACGTTAGAAATGAGATTGAATAAAATACGTTGTAAGGCTTCCGCATTCCCCTGAACGTAAATAGGATTTTCCGGCATATCAATATCAACCTGAAATTCATTGTTCGTTAGAATTTCGTAGAAGTCCAGTATGCTTTCACGACATACCTCGCACACATCTATTCTGGAAAGCTCTAAAGCCATATCGCCGGACTCCAATTTTGCCAATGTAAAAAAATGATTGATTAGCTCCATAACTTTTTTTGCTTTTTGTTCTGTCTTTCTTAACATTTCATCTGTGCCCGTTCCGTTTATCCGCATAATTTCCAAATATCCCAGAATGACGGTCATAGGCGTTTTAATGTCATGAGAGATATTAGAAAGCATTTTTTTGGAAGCAATTTCTGAACGGCGGTAATCAGCCTTTGTCTTCAGATGATTTTCTAATAAGCGGTTTATTTGCGCTGCCAGTTCCATAAGCTCCTTGTTTTCGGTAAAAACCATTATCCGCTCGTCGCTGTCTGTATCAGATATTTCTTTGAGTTTCCTGCTGATTTTCTGTAATTTTGCCTGTATGCCAGTATGAAAGACAAATTGCTGATAGACGACGACGCAGATTAAAAGAAAGATGCAAAGAGATAGGAAGAATATAATTGTCGCGTCACTCATAGCATATCTCCTAATTTATATCCAATCCCCCAGACTGTAAGAATATATCGGGGATTACGGGTATCGTCCTCAATTTTATTACGAAGTCTGCTGATATGAACATTGACGGCATTTTCATCACCACAATAAGCGTCGTTCCAAACAAGGGAATAAATCTGCTCTTTGGTATAGACCTTTTTGGGATTTTGCAACAGCAGCTTCAAAATATCAAATTCCTTTGCTGTCAGTTCTATGATTTTCCCTTTTTTTGTAAGCGTATAGTCGGACAAGTTCATTGTTATATCGCCGGCTGTCAATACGATAGGGGCTGCGGTTGAAGCACTATCATATTGAGTAGTTCTCCGTATGATGGCTTTTATCCGTGCTAATATTTCGACAACGGAAAACGGCTTTGTAATGTAATCATCAGCCCCCAATCCTAAACCTAAAGTTTTGTCTGTTTCTGTGTCTTTTGCAGATACGATAATGATAGGAACCACACTATTTTTGCGTATATGCTGCATAACATCCATTCCGCTGATTTTCGGTATCATTAAATCCAACAGCACCAGACTGTAAGTATCGTTATCAAACTGATTACAAGCTTCTTGCCCGTCAACAGCGCAAGTAATCTCATAATTCTCAGTGGATAAATAGTTCCTCAGCATTTCACTGATTTCTATATCATCTTCAACCAACAGGATCTTATGTTTATTCATGGCTTGTCTTTTTCTCCTCACAAAGTTTCTGTACCCAGCTTTCTGAAAAGTCTATCAGCTAATTATATACGGTACACCGAATAATAGAAAGCTGTGGTTATGAATTATATCCCGATTTAAGGTGCATCCCGCAGACTCCTTTGCCGAAAACGGCAATCTCCATTTCCCGCATTCCAGCTTACTACAAAATCTCCCCCTAATTAAACTTCCTTCGCGTCTTTCGGCAGATCATGCACATGCTTAAGAAACGCCGCTGCCGCTCTGCCTTCTTCCCGGTTATAGGTGTACCCTAACCCTTTCGCCACATATTCCGTTACACTTTCAAACAAATCACACATGGAAAAGATTGCCCGCCACGCTTTCTCCACGTTTCCGCCGAAATAGGTGCTCAGATAACGCTGATATTCTTCCTCTCCGATCCACTTATATAAATACTTAGCTGACTTGCCAACGCTCACACTAAAATCCGTAATGATACCTACTTTCCACGAAAGCATCTTCTCCAACTGCTTGCGCACAACAAAATTCGTCATATCCTGAACATACGGCATCTCGCCGCGCCATAGTCCTTTGGCAATGTTATTGCTGCACCACCAGAACTCATTGACACACGCATGAAACTGTGCTTCTGACGGTTTTTGCACATGATAATCCTCATCCGTGGATTCCGGTATCGGAGGCAGAATATTGTCTTTATCCAGCAGAATCCTGCAAAGCTTATCATCATGGATATGCTCCCTGACATGTATGAGCGATTCAACATGCAGGTCAATTCTATTTCCGTCATCAAATTGCATCAGCCATCCGTAGATATTCTCTTTATCGCTCGGATAATCCGGGCTCTCATCAGGATATTGCATATATAAGATATTCCCAAAGTTGAGAATCCAGTTTTTATCCTCAATAAATGGCCTCGTTTCAGTTACCACAAACACAAGATCATAATCCTGCATAATATCTTTCGGCACATTGACATTTGTCCTTGAACCATTCATATATACCGCTAAAATCCTGTCGTCTGAATTTGCGATATCCATAAAAAGTTTATACATTGTTGTTTCGTCGCGCATAAAATATTCTCTCCTCCTGTTCCCTCGTTTACTACTCTTTTTGCAAAAATTCCGGCTGAAAACTCAGCCGGAATTTTATCCACTATTTATGATACAGATCAGTATCTCGTCACATTGATATTACGCTTAATAACTAAATCGACAGCTTCTTGATCCTGTCAACCGCCTCCACCGTGTTCTCATAACTGCCAAACGCCGTCAAACGGAAGAATGTCTCACCGCTGGGGCCGAATCCGGAACCCGGCGTGCCGACTACATTGGCATTTTCAAGCAGGTAATCGAAAAACTCCCAGCTCGTCATATTATTCGGTGCTTTCAGCCAGATATAAGGTGCATTCACACCGCCGGACACACTGAATCCGGCAGATTTCAAACCATCTAAAATATAGGCCGCATTCTTCATGTAATAGGCAACCAGTTCTTTTGTCTCTTTCTTGCCCGCCTCACTGTATACCGCTTCTCCGGCTCTCTGGATAATATAGGGCGCGCCGTTATACTTAGTGCCATGCCGTCTCGCCCACAGGGCATGAAGCGACACATCTCCCACTTTTAACTCCTTCGGGATAACCGTAAAGCCTAAGCGCACGCCTGTAAATCCGGCATTCTTAGAAAAAGAGCGAAGCTCGATCGCACAGGTTCTGGCTCCTTCGCACTCATAGATCGTGTGCGGCACATCTTCTTCTGATATATATGCCTCATAAGCCGCGTCATAAATAATGACAGCACCGTTCTTATTCGCATAATCCACCCATTCCTGCAGCTGCGCTTTATTAATGGTAGAACCTGTAGGATTGTTCGGGAAACACAGATAAATCAGATCTGGCACTTCCTTCGGTAACTGCGGAGCAAAATTGTTGTCCGCCGTACAGGGCATGTAGATCACGTCGCTCCATTTCTCCGTAGCGGCATCGTATGTACCTGTCCTGCCAGCCATCACATTCGTGTCTACATAGACAGGATAAACCGGGTCGCAGACCGCAATCTTGTTATCCAGTGCAAAAATCTCCTGTATATTGCCCGAATCACACTTCGCACCGTCTGATACAAATATCTCGTCCGCCTCGATCTGACAGCCTCTCGCCTTGTAATCATTATCCGCAATCGCACTTCTTAAAAACTCATATCCTAAATCCGGCGCATACCCGCGGAATGTCGCCGCATCCGCCATCTCGTCCACCGCACCGTGCAATGCAGTTATAACTGCCGGAGAAAGCGGCTGTGTCACATCGCCGATACCCAGCCTGATGATCTTCTTGTCCGGATTAGCCTCCGTATATGCATTTACCTTTTTCGCAATCGTAGAAAAAAGATAGCTGCCGGGTAATTT
>JAAUZY010000011.1 GCA_014804355.1 Lachnospiraceae bacterium | reverse complement strand
TGCATATGAGGGAAGCAAAGAAGAAGCATGGGATGAGTACGTGATGTATGGCGGATTACCGTTTATACTAAACAGAAAAACTCCCGAAGAAAAAGAAGATTACCTGACCCACTTATTTCAAACAGTATATTTATCGGATATTATCGACAGACATCATATCCGCAATAAAGAAGAGCTGGATGAACTAATCAATATTTTGGCCTCTGCTACAGGTTCATTAACCAATTCCCTGAAACTGTCCAAAACATTCTCCGGTGTAAAAAATAAAAAAATCAGCAGCGCTACCTTAAAAAAATATGCCGATTACCTTGAAGACGCTTTTTTAATAAGTAAAGCGGTCAGATACGACGTTAAGGGAAAGAAATACATTAATTCATTGGTCAAATACTATTTCGAAGATGTTGGTATCCGAAATGCCAAACTGGGGTTTCGACAAGTCGAAGAAAATCACATTATGGAAAATATAATATATAACGAGCTCAGAAACAGAGGATACCGTGCCGATGTAGGCGTAGTCGAAAGTTATGGCAAAAACAAAGCCGGGAAAACAATCAGAAAACAGTACGAAATAGATTTTGTTGCTTCCCGGGGAAGCAAAAAGTATTATCTGCAATCAGCATTTGCTATGAATACACCTGAGAAAATACAACAGGAACAAAATTCATTGAGGCAAGTTAATGATTCTTTTAAGAAGATAATTATTGTCAGGGATCACATTAAGCCGCGCAGAGATGAGCAGGGAATTGTAACCATGGGTATCATGTATTTTCTTTTAGATGAACACAGCCTCGAATCCTAGTTCAAAAAAATGTGTGTATACACATTTTTTTGAACTAATATATTATCTGTTTCACCGCTGCCGAATATGTTCCTCCCCTTTTTCAACAACCATCCGCACATATTCATCCACTAAAGTATAAAACATCATTTTTCCATCCCTGCGCCGCTTCACCAGCTTACCCATCTTTAATAAATTTAACTGATGGGACACGGCAGACTGTGTCATTCCAAGCTGCTCTGCAAGGCTGCTGACGTTAGCCATCCTGCTCCATCAAAAGGAGCAGGATGTGTATCCGGGTGGGGTTCCCAAGCATTTTGAAAAATTCTGTCAGAATATATAAGTCTTTTTCCTCCGGTACTTTTGCCATAAGCTCCAAACTGCCAGTCTGCATAAAACCCCTCCTTCCTTACAGTTTCTTCACAAACAAGCAGCGGATTGCATTCAGCACCGCAATGATCATAACGCCTACGTCCGCAAAGATCGCCAGATACATATTCGCAATTCCCACAGCCCCTAATGCAAGGCAGGCAAATTTAACAACAAGTGCCATCGTAATATTCTGATAAACGATCCGCAGGCATTTCCTTGAAATCTTGATTGCCTTTGAAATCTTGAGTGGGTCATCATCCATCAGTACGATATCTGCTGCTTCGATTGCCGCATCGGAGCCCATTGCGCCCATAGCAATACCGATGTCCGCTCTGGAAAGCACCGGCGCATCATTGATGCCGTCACCTACAAACGCCAGCTTTGCCTTATCCGGCTTCCTCTGCAGAAGCCCTTCCACCTTATCCACCTTATCAGCCGGAAGAAGCTCACTGTGAACCTCATCGATCCCAAGAGAAGCCGCAACCTGATCTGCCACTTTCTTCGCATCCCCGGTCAGCATGATATTCTTCTCTACTCCTGCTTTCTTTAATTCAGCAATCGCTTCTTTCGCATGGGGCTTTATCATATCAGAGATCACGATATGCCCCGCATATTCCCCGTTGATCGCCATATGAATGATCGTTCCGGCCTGGTGACAATCCTGATAGGCAATATTTAAGCGCTTCATCAGTTTATCATTTCCGGCAGCTACTTCTTTACCATCCACTTTTGCTGTCATGCCATTTCCGCTGATCTCATGTATATCCGATACACGGCTTCTATCAATTTCTTTTCCATATGCACGCTGTAAGCTCTTGCTGATAGGGTGGGAAGATGCACTCTCTGCCAAAGCAGCATACTCGATCAGCATCGCATTATCTATCGTAGAATGATGAATGCCATTTACCTCAAATACACCTTTTGTCATAGTTCCGGTTTTGTCAAAAACAACATACTTGGTCTGTGAAAGGGTTTCCAGATAGTTAGAGCCTTTCACCAGCACACCCTCTTTGCTTGCACCTCCGATTCCCGCAAAGAAACTCAAAGGAATACTGATCACCAGCGCACAAGGGCAGCTTATAACAAGGAAGGTCAATGCCCGGTAGATCCAGACACCCCAATCCGCAGATACTCCCATTGCCAGCATGCGGACAATCGGCGGAAGGAACGCCAGCGCCAGTGCAGCGTAGCAGACAGCCGGGGTATAATATTTCGCAAACTTTGAGATAAAATCCTCTGATTTTGATTTGCGGGAGCTTGCATTCTCTACCAGATCCAGAATTTTGGAAACCGTGGATTCCCCAAACTCTTTCGTCGTCTGTACTTTCAATACACCTGTCATACTGATACATCCGCTGATCACTTCATCACCGGGTTCTACCTCTCTCGGAAGGCTTTCTCCAGTCAATGCACTGGTATTCAGGCTGGATGTACCCTCAACAATAATTCCGTCAATCGGCACCTTCTCTCCCGGCTGGACAACGATCACGCTGCCAATCTCTACTTCATCCGGATCTATCTGCTCCAACTTACCATTTCTCTCAACATTCGCATAATCAGGACGAATATCCATCAGGTTGCTGATATTGCGGCGGCTCTTGCCCACCGCATAGCCTTGAAACCATTCACCAATCTGATAAAACAGCATAACAGCGATTCCTTCCAGATATTCACCATTCTCATAAATAGCCAGTGTCATCGCGCCAACGGTAGCTACTGCCATCAGGAAGCTCTCGTCAAATACCTGACGGTTTTTAATGCCTTTTACTGCTTTCCTTAAAATGTCATATCCGATGATAAAGTAATAAAATTAACGGTAGCATCCTTCACACCGGGAGTCTTTTTAGCAGCATCCTCCATCAGGTTTGCACAATTAGCACAGTCCACTTCAATCTTGTAAGTCTTTTTCATTGTAAAATTCCTCCTCGTTAAATATTTATAATTTTATGATTAAGTACTTGTTTAATCATCATGGTTGCAGTATAATACAGCCAGAAACAGAAGTCAATGCCCCGGAAGCACACCCTGCCAAACGGGCGAAAAGCATTTCCAATCGGACGAAAACGGAGGAATCTATATGTTAAAAAAAGAACTGCCACACCATCATGAAGAAGGAATTAATACATCCTATATACAGGAACAGCTAAGTAATATTGAAGATTTCCAGACGGTTTCGGAAATCTTCAAGCAGCTTGGAGACACCACCAGAATCCGCATTTTCTTTCTGTTGTGCCACTGTGAAGAGTGCGTGATCAATATTTCCGCCCTGCTGGACATGTCCAGTCCTGCGGTATCCCATCACCTGCGGCCGCTACGCAACAGCGGACTGATCGTCAGCCGCCGTGAAGGGAAGGAAGTCTATTACCGGGCCGCGGACACACCGCAAAGCCGGCTTCTGCACCAGATGATCGAGCAGGTTATGGAAATCGCCTGCCGCAATTTCCTAATAGAATAAAGGAAGGTATCACAATGATAGATGAATTGACAGACATCCGCAGCTCTTTTATCAAACACCATAGCGCGGATCATATAAAAGCAGTTGAATTATATCCCGGCATTGAATTAACCTACCTCACCCTGACAACAGAGCATTTCTCTGTACATCATGCCGCCCTCGACCATATACTTGAGATCAATTACTGCCATTCGGGACGCATTGGATGGGAAATGGGGAATGGAAACAGCGTTTATCTCGGGCAGAAGGATTTCTCCCTGCACACCATGAAAACCTGTGCTGATTCCATAATATCCCTGCCAAACGGAGATTATGAAGGGCTTACCATCAGCATTGACCTAAGGGAACTTACAGATAATCCGCCCGAAGTACTCTCCGGGACAGGAATCACAGGGACTTTTCTGTATGACAAATTCTGTAAAAACAGTCCCATTACCTCACTTGCAGGAAACGAACAGACGGAAAGCATTTTTTCCGCATTCTACGGCCAGCCGGAACATTTGCAGCTTTCCTGGCAAAAAATAAAAGTACTGGAACTCCTGCTGTATCTTGGCGGGTTAAAAGTTGACTCAAAAAACTGCCTGACGGAATATCAGTCAGAGCAGATTGAAATTATCAGGAAGATTCATGAACAGCTCACAGAACATATGGAACAAAGGTTTACCATTGAAACACTGTCAAAACAGTATCTGATAAACCCTACCACATTAAAAACTATGTTCAAATCCGTCTATGGAACCTCGATTGCCGCCCACATAAAAGAGCACCGCATGGAGAAGGCGGCAAAACTGCTCCGCGAAACCAGTCTAAGCATTGCTGAAATCGCGGAAAGTGTAGGATATGACAGCCAGAGCAGATTTACAACAGCTTTTAAAGCGTACTGTGGAAAGCTCCCTAAGGACTATCGGAACTCCTAAATACAATTTCTTTCCTTCAGCTCCCTATTCAAGAGACAGTGTCACCGTAACATCGCCGGTCCCCAACGTCTCCCGGAGTTCTTCTGCATCCACATCGTCAATCTTCCCGATGGGTGTCAGACTCCACGAATTTGTATCATAATAGATGGCGAGTGTCCTGCCCTGATACAGAATAATATCGCCTGCCTGCGTATTCATCTGCTCATTGTTCTGCGGCAGCGTAACCCCTAGATCCGCGCCCTTTTCCATATTGGCATAATCACTCATATTCAGGGTAAGCGACCCGTCCGCCATCAGCTCCCTCAACGCATCCACGGAAGAATTATCCGCCAGCGATGCTGTATAAACACTCTCTCCAACCTGCACTTTCATCTTCATATCTGTTACCTCCTGTTCTGCATTGTCCCGAACGGCTTCTGTCGGCTGTACCTCTGTTTGTGTTTCACTTTTTTGCACTGTCTCTGTTTTTGATTCATACTCCTCTACTTCCTCGGAGTTGGGATCAGGCTGGGACATGCTGATTTCCGGCTCTGCATTAACATTTCGCTTCTCTTCACTGTTTCCACAGGCTGTTATTGTAAATAACACCGAAGCAAGCAGTACCATACAAATTCGTTTCCTCATACTCTGCCTCCACTTCTGATTTCTCTATCATCCATCTTTACTCGCCATCGCTCCTAATCTTTTACTTACGAAATTGTTCTTCTCTTATTTATCTTTCATTATATAGATTCGTTCGTCTAATAACAAATGCTTATATATTATTCATATGTATAGCTAAAACCTATAGAAAAACGTGCTATATCTCCATTCTACTGACAGTCGGTTGTCTTTTTTCCTCTTAGTATCTACAATGATCATGAAAACAGCAACTGCCTGACTGTATCACGAATTGGGAATGCTGAAATAAAATTTGAGGAGGAAATGCCATGGATCACCAGAAATTTGCACAGTGTGTGAAAGAATCCCGTACAGGGAAAGGAATGACACAGAAGGAACTGGCAGCACGCCTTCATATATCGGATAAAGCCGTGTCAAAGTGGGAGCGCGCGCTCAGTTTTCCGGATATAGAGTTATTGGGACCGCTCTCACAGGAGCTGGATATTCCGCTTTCTGTACTTCTTGATGTGGAGGATCTGACAGTTATTGCGGGAGATACCGGGGGACAGGGATTTGAAACGCTGCTTGCCGAATTACTTGCTATTATGAAAGAACGGGTGCAGGAAGAATTTTATCGGAGAAAGCGAGCTCTGCGTATTCTGACTATAATGTTGACAATTCTGATCCTTCTGGCGGCAGTGACGACAGTCTGGGGTGCATACAGTAATATGAAACGGATGAAAGCATACAAAGAAAGCATACATATTTTCTCCGAAGAGGACATTGAGATCATTTCGGTAGGAGAGAAAAACAATGCGGTTTTTCTGGATTTGCGCATTCGGAACGAGGCAGCGAGTCATTATGACATTTTAGAGCGTCACTGGTATGACAAGGAAGACCCGACGATTGCCTGTGTGCAATTTTATTGTTACGAAAAAGAATACCTGTTGTTTGATTCAACGGAATCGTACGCAGGACATCGTGCACAAAATGAAAATCAGGATTCAAACCTTAGAAAACTATATGTAGAGACTGTAACACAACAATATAAACAGTACCAAATGGATGGGTATACAGGTTTTGTCTCAAGTCTTGCCGTGGAAAATGATCTGCTCGGAAGAGATCCCGGCCTTCCGGTATCCAAGATTGTATACACGAGCAACGAAAGCGACCCGAATCGTCACGGTCTGGTTCTTTGGGAAAAATCCGCGAATTGACAAATTGGCAAGAGAAACAAAATAACAAATTGTTAAAATCATTGAAAAACGACATACCGCTCAAACGCCAAAAACGATGCAGATTTTAACCTGCATCGTTTTCGGTTATATGGATTCAGCTTAGGCGTAATATGCTATCAGTCAAGCGCTTCCATCATGAGTGCTGTGATCTCTTTGACCACATTTCTAAACTCTTCTGCAAGATTGGTTTCCATTCCTCTTGCGTTGATTGTGAATGTAACTTTCTTAGTTCCGCCATACTGGCCTTTACCTGCAAGAACCAGAGTCGCTTTACCCTTCTTATCATTCTTGCTGTAGGAAACAATATCGTATTCATCATCCCCTACCGGATTGCCCTTATATGTCACGGTCAAAGTAGTCTTATCCGGTTTGGTTCCGTATTGGCTAAAGAACTGCTTTTTCTGAGGATCGACCTTTACTTTGGCTTCACTAATCAGCTTGCCGGTGATTCTGAAGCTAAATTCCTTCGCCCCATCTGCTCCTGCTACAACATAATCAGTACCACTCAGAGTGATAATAACCTTCGCTTCATGGCTTTGCCATTCGTCTGTTATATCTCCGATATCCTCTTTCGTATTGGAGTCATACGCTACCGTATAATCCTTGTTCTTCGTAAGCTTCTTGCCGTTGTCATATACGACCGGATTAGGCGTGTATTGAGCCTTCTTGCTGTTGTACTTCATATCCGAAACTTCTACGGTGATCTCCCCGCTGTCCCATGATTTCGGCTCGATCTTCAATTCTACGGCTTTCTTCAGGCTGCCTTTGAAATTACCTTTACCTGCAATATTGATCCACGCCTGCTTCGTTTCGCTGGTAGTATTCTTATTGCCCGTATAAGTCAGCTTATAATCCCGATCTTTTATAAGCGTCCTGCCTTCATAGACAAGTTCTACATCCGGCGTAGCGCCAGCACGGTTCTGCTTTACGGTCATCTCCTTACTCTGCAGCATATCGCCATTCAGCGCAACCTTCTCGATCGTAAAGTTCTTCTTGATCGTACCGCTGTATTTGCCCAGACCGGTGATTGTCATTGTTGCCTTGCCAGCATTTAAGTTCTTTACATATGAGATGCTGTAATCTACGTTCTTCTCCAAAGGAGTGTCGGATTCGGATGTCTTATCCTTCAACACCGGATTCTGATATATGGTTTTACCCGTATAAGGACGTTTTGCCTCAAAACCTGTTATATCAATTGTCTTTGTAGAAAACGTTTTGCCTTTAATGGCAAAAGTCTTACGTACGCTTCCCACATACTTGCTGTCTGTCCCTGCAGTGATCACTACGCCGGCAGTTCCAACCTGCTTGTTATTTTCATAGGAAATCGTATAGTTAACGGTGCCGTCCTCTTCTGTCCGAGGAATAACCTTCCCTTTCAGCTTCACGACAATCTTTGACTCATCAAACATGACCTCTTTTCCATCATCATAATCCAGAGAATTCGCCGGAAGCGTCACTGTCGCTTTGCTTAAAAGATCCTTATCCTTTACAACCTTGCACGTTAATTCTGTCTCACCTGTATAATTACCTTTCATGGTAATCTTGATTTTGTAAATACCTTCTTCTTTCGCTTTCTTTACTTCCGCAGCCTGCTCCTGCTCTGATCCGTCATCAAAAGTGATCACTTGTGTGTAATCGTTCTTTGTGCCCAGTTTCTTCTTACCATCTTTCACGGTCACAGCGATGTTCTGCTCTTTTCCGTTATAAATGATATATTCAGGAGCTGTGATCGTCAGTTCACCAATCTTTTTCTCAAGAATCGTGAAATGCCCTGTAATTGTCTCACTGTAGTTTCCTTTTCCTTTGATGATAACATCCGCCTCTCCGGCTTTTGTATTTTTCTTATAGTTTACTGTATAATCCTTCTTCGGTGTCAACAGCTTCGCATCATCATATACCTGTACATCCGGTTTGATCGCTTTGCCTGTGTATGTCTGGTCAGGGATCTCCTTAAACCAGATGCCCTTATAAGCCGTAGGCGCAAAATGAACCGTCGTCTCATTGGTAGTCACTACCTTGAATTCATCGTAATAGAGTGTTGTACTCAACGGGAACTCTACTCCCTCTTTTGCAATTGCATTGCACCAGAGTCCGATGCTCTCGATCTTATCTTTATTTACAGCTAAACTACCTGACGTTCCATTTTTTTTCTTAAACATATCAAAAGGAATCGTTACCTTTACAGGAAATCCATTTTCCGCACTACTTATATAATCTGGATATTCCTGTAAGTAAACTTCATATTCTACACCACCTGCAGTAACCTGTATTACAATTTTTTGGGCATTTTTCTCAGGAATTGTGTAAAATTCAAGCGCATTACCGGTACTCCAATCAGCAGTAAAACCCTTTGTAACACCCACATATGATTCCGGCACACTGGTCGCAAGTGTGATATCCATCTGCAAGCCATAGTCTCCGCCAAAGACTTTTTCTGAATCATTCGTTAACGAAATATTAATTTCGCTACCAGTAGATTTATTTGTCTTCCATGCAAGTCCTAACTGCTGACTGTCACCGTTGTAACCCTCGAAATCCTCGGGCACCATATCATCCTGCTCTGCCTCAACCATATTGAATCTGGCTGTGATTTCTGATATGTTTTTACCGTTTACAAGCAAGGTGATTGTTCCCATGCCCTCGCCCATACCGACGAGTGCGCTGTCTTTCAGTTCTGCTTCCCAGAAAGCTCCAATCTCCTTGTCAGTTTTGTAAGTTGCCTGAAGAACCACCTCATCAAACTCTGTTGCAACTACGAACTGCACGCTGAGATCTTCCGCCTCGGGATCAACACCTGATACTTTCGCCGCTATGCGCGTTTTCGGATTATTTTCATCAGGAAGAATCCTGTCACCTGACTGAGGCGCTATAAAATAACCGGACACAGCGTTTTCCTGCGTCGTATTGGTAACGCCGTCAACCTTCTTAAATTCGCTGTTCATATCCGTTGCGAAAACACTTCTTTCATCATTATAGAACTTGATGAATTCATCCATCATCTCATGTCCGTGCAGATAACCGTCTTCCTTCTTCTCTACTGCATAAGGAAGATAGAAGCTGCCGTTTTCGCTGAAATTCGCCCATACGAGGAAATAACTTACGCCATCGTCACTGATCTCGTCGAGCAGCTGCATGTACCAATCCATAACCTTATTGCCGGTACGCTGCAACGCTATATCTTCACCCGCTGCATCCTGATCAGCTACACCGGTTTCTGTGATGGCATATAATTTATTGTGCGCTGTTGCAAAATCTCTTAAGATTGTATTCTGCTTTTTGATGCTCTGCAGATAACCTTCTTCATTCTCCTGCGAAGGATTCTGATGATACAAGTCATATCCGATCATATCAACATAGGCATCGCCCGGATATCTTGCGCTGTACTCACTGACGTTTGCCGCCTCACTGCCGGGCCCGTATACATATATTATGTTATGTACGCCCTTAGTCTCTTTCAAATAATCTACCGTATAACGGTACAGATTAATATATGCCTGCTCGTCACAGAACGCAGCGCCCCACCAGAACCAGCTTCCCGTATTCTCATGAAGCGGTCTGAACAGGATGGTAATACCATCGCCTTCCACTGCCTTCGCATAATCTGCAATCAGATCCAGATAATCCGTGTAGAGGTAATTCAAGTCTTGACCGGGCATGATCCTCGGCACTATATTTCCACTTGTGGTACCCGGTGTATAACCGGAGAAGTTGTACTGTTTCTCCCCGTTTACTTCCCGGTAACCAAATGTTTCACTTGTATTTCCCGTTTTTCCCGATGCTTCAAAACTCTTAACTCTCCGATCGATCACCTCGAAGTTTGGCATATGCGCTGATAAGGTGATGATAGCGCCTTCTGCCGCCGCTTCTCTTGTAATCTCTGCCACTTTGGCAATTCTCTCCTCTTCCGGTGTATCCCATGTAGAGGCCTCGTTACCTGTAAGAGACAATGTATCAATACCGACAACACCTGCTATACTGCCTGTCAGATCCTTGGTATCGGAATTAGTGAATTCGTCGCCCTTACTTCCTGCCTTGTGGTGTGTATCATTCTGATGCCCGAAGATCACACTGTCAGACTCCCCTACAGCCTTCAAATATGCATACAGGTTCTTGGTTGCCGGGGTAGCATTAGCATCCACCATCGCCACCTCTTCAGCAATGGCAACCGTCTCTCCGCTCGCCGTCTGAATACTTCTTCCGCCATCAACTACCCGGATTCCGGATCCTTTCACAGGAAGAATCGTGGAGTCCACATAAACATCCTCTGCGGTAACCTTCGTAAATCTCATATTATCGAGATACACATCTCCAGCAAAGTCGGTGTTCTTACCTACAAAACCAAAGGTCAGATTTGTGAAAGTTCCAGCCGGGAATCTGTAATTCAGTACAAACTCCGCCTTATAATAGTCTTCTAATCCCGGAATATCTACCGGTTCACCCGCAGGTAATGCTGCATCATTACTAATTTCCGGCGTTTTGGCAAATAACTTAATGGCAAAGCTGCCTGCCGACTTATCAGTTGGCTTATAATACACATCCGCCTTAAAAGCATTATATCCCTGCAGCGTATTCACGGTATCCGGATGGGTATATTCAAACTTCGCCTCACTCCATCCCTGACTCACATCGTTAGAATAATTCATTGTAGCAACTAAAAACTTCTTATCACCAACCGTCTTATTCCCGATCTTGCTCTCCCCCGTATACTGATAAGCATCATCAGAAACCGTCCACGCCGATGCATCCAGCTCTAGGAACAGATCTTCTGTAGGCTCGGGAACATCACTGCCGGATTCGTTCACAGCCCAGACTTTAAGATTGTCCAGATACAAGTCGCCTTCATAAGTGCTGCCTGATCCTGCAAAACACGGGATAACTGCCTGAATAGGTGTGATATCCTCAAACGCATACGGTTTATTAGCTCCTGCCTCTTTATCCCATGTCTCAAAGTCGGTCATGTTGATTTCTACATGGACTTTTTTATAACCCGGTACACTTTCATCTTCTACCAAATCAGTTGTCCTATACTCAGGAATTGATTTCGCAGAAGCCCATGTCCAACTACTCCCACAAGATAATGCTGCCTGTGCCTTCATGGAATCGAAGCCTGTTTCCACTTTATCTGCCGGGAAGTATACGTCATAGCTCATGACTACTTCTTCAGCAATCTTTTTTGTATATGACTTTGTTAAATTAAACTGCGCCTTAAAAATATCGTCCCAGCCACTTCCGGATAAGTTAACAGAATACTTCACTGCCTTGTTGTCTGTCGTAAGTGCTTCAAGCGAAGGATTCGCTCCATCTACATTTTCACTGAGAACACCTGTAATATCTGACAAAGAATTAAAGTTATTCTCATAAATCAGTTCTTTGCTTGCCGCCGGCGGGTCCTCTTCTTCGGATTTGCTTACCGCTCTTACTTCAAGATTATCCAAATACAAGTCGCCTTCATAAGTGCTGCCTGATCCTGCGAAACACGGGATGACTGCCTGAATAGGAGTAATATTCTCAAACGGATAATCTTCACCATTATATGCGAAATCGGACATATCAATTTGTACGCGAACCTTCTGGTAACCCGGTACGTTCTCATCCTCTTTCAGATCTTTTGTCTTAAACTCTGGCCATGATCTCTGAGAAACCCATTTCCCATCTTCTCCGCACTTTAATGCTGCCTGTGCCTTCATGGAACCGAAGCCTTCTCCCACCTTATTTGCCGGGAAGTATACATCATAGCTCATGACAACCTTATCACTGATTGTTGTATCATAAGACGGTGAAACCTTAAACTCTGCCTTAAAAATTTCATCCCAGTCACTTTCGGAGGATAATTTGACAGAATACTTCACTGCCTTATTTCCATCTGTAAGCATTGCAAGCTCCGGGGTTGCACCCTCTGCATTCTCCGTCAAAACACCTTCAAGACTTTCCAGAGAATCAAAGTTGTTCTTATAGATCAAGTCTCCTTCTATCGGATCTTCTTTGCCGGGGTCGTCCGGATTATCATCGCCATCTGTGACACCTACCGCCTTAACCTTCAAGTTATCAAGGTAGATATCTCCTTTGTATTTGCTTGTATTTCCTGCCAAGCACGGAATAACTGCTTTGATTGGTGTGATATCCGCAAATAGATAATCTTCATCCTTGCTATCGGCAACATTCCATGTCTTAAAATCATTCATATCAATTTCAACATGAAATACTTTATAACCATTTACATCCGAATTTTCGGCCCATTCCGTTGTTGAGTAATCAGAACCCTGTTTTCCCGTAACCCAAGTCCAACCTGTTCCGCTCTTCAATGCGCCCATAGCTGTCATTTTTCCAAAATCTTCCTCAACACTACCCTCAGGGAAATACAGGTCATAACTCATGACAACCTTCTCACTGATTGTTTTCGCATATTCTTCTTTAAGGTCAATCTCCATTTTAAAGATATCCGCCCATACACTGGTTTCGGATAAATCAGCAGTTATCTTGATTGCCTTATTGCCATCTGCAAGTTGTGCAAGTTCTACAAGCGCTTTGCCGTCTCCATCTTTAGACACATCACCGAATTCACTGCCTGACATATTCACAACGTCTTCAAGTTTTTCCACGTCGTTGAAATTATTCTCATAGAAAACCTCCTCAACAGCAGGTTTGTCAGGCTCCTCATTCCCGGAATCAGAGGAAGTATCCTTTAAAACTACGTTGTCAATATACAGCCTACCATCGTAGGTACTTGGCGCTCCTACAACCTTTAATGAAACCGCTCTTAATGACGTAAGCTTTTCAATTTCCCAGGACTCATCCTCATTGCCTCTGTTACCTGTTATATCAACGGAAATATGAATCTTGCTATACCCGTCAATATCACTGGGGTTCAAATCACCCGCCGTAATAGCAAAGTCCTCATCTGCTACAAGCCAGTCCCATTTATCCCCATTATTAAGTACAGTCTGTACTTTCATGGTTCCAAAATCACTTATACTGCCCTCTTCTACAGCCTCAATGTCTTCATCTCCGTCAACTGTACTGTTCGGGAAATAGATATCGTAACTCATTGTCATCTTTTCTTTGACCGGCGTTTCATATGCCTGTCCCAAAGCATAAGATGTCGTGAAAGCTTCTTCCCAGCTATCGTCTCCTTTTAAAGCCACATTATATTCCATGGCATTATTACCGTTGGCTAATTCTACCACAGTACCCTTTTGATCGCCATCATCCGATTTGTCACCTACTGATGCAGAATCAAAATCATTCTCATAAATAATCTTGCCTTCTACATCTTCCTCCGTATCAGACGAAGCATCCACGTACACCTTACGAGCCTTCTTAACTACCGAAGGCTTGTCTTCTTTCTTATCCTTCTCATCATCAGCCTTGACATCAGAGCCATCGTCCTCGGTCTTTGAGTCGTCATCAGGAGCATTTACGTCTTCTCCTTCTGTCTCGTCAAGATCATTTGTACCTTCCTCCGCTTCATTTCCGGCATTTTCGTCTGCCGGGCTTCCGCCAGCCGAATTGTCCTGCAAGGAATCATCATCTTTGGAATTCACATCCTCAAAATCTTCGTCTTGGTTTTTTCCGCCTTCCGTCTCGTCCGGTTCCGCCACTTCCGTAGAATCTTGTTCAGTTGTATTCTCCTGAACATCCATTCCCACTTCCTGTGCCATAGCCGTGACAGAAAGCTGAGGAACCGAAGTTGCCATAATAGATGCCGCCATTGCAATGGACAGGCTTCTATTAAAGATTCTTCTCATCTTTCCTATCAACATATTCTACTCTCTCCCTTCTTAAAATATAAAATGACACTGCACAAAATGTATAACTTTAAAATAACATAATATTCACTTAATTTATATTGATTTTTTAGCTAAATAAAAAAGTTATTTTTGTTTATATCTCACAAATATATTTTTGTATTTCATTAACAGAACAAATATATTATTTTTGCTTCAATAGATTTTCCGATATCCATAGATATATAAAAATCGTGTATATATTGCAATTTTCATATATTCTAACATGTGATATTTCTTATAAATTTATATCTGCTCAAAAGTATTATATACTATATGGCGTTACTTAATATAAGCTAACTACGAATATTTATCCACTTAAAACAATTGCTCGTCAGAGCGTTCCCATAATGCGTAAACTAAAAAAAGCGAGACCTCATAAGAAGTCTCGTTCTATTCGCCGGCTTACGCCTAAAGATTATAACTATTATACAAATACCGCCGCCGCACGAAAACGGCCGGCCATGGATACCATTATTTAATGTTCAGCTTCGCAAACAAATCCCCAAGACTGGTTCCCACGCTCTCGGAAGAACCGTACTGCTTCACGTCTATGTTCTCCATTTCCTCCGCCTGCTGTTCTTCGAGCGCTTTCATGCTCAGTGAGATCTTACCGTCGTTGGTGTTCAATACCTTTACTTTGACCTTATCGCCAACCTTAAGTACTTCAGACGGTTTCTTGATCCTTCTCTGGCAGATCTGGGAAATATGCACCAGACCGCTTAAGCCGTCTTTTAAATCCACGAATGCACCATAAGTCTGCAGACTCTCTACCGTGCCTTCCAAAATCGTCCCCGGAACGATCATCGCAACCTTGTGGTCATGTTCTTCCTTCGCTTTTTCCCTTAAGATGTCTCTCGCAGAGAGCACCAGCTTTTCCTTGTCCCGATCAACCGTTATGACTCTGACATCCAGCGTTTTTCCTTTATACTCTTCCAGATTCTCTACATAAGAAATATCCAGATGGGAAGCCGGTATAAATCCTCTGATTCCTTCCAGATAAGCAACAACGCCTGCATTTACGACCTCGCTTACCTTTACGCTGACATCCTTCTTTTCCTCCATGTAACCCTCAAGCACATCCCACGCAAGCACAGAGTTGGCCTCTTTACGTGATAGAAGAATATTTCCCTGTCCGTCGTCTGTCCTTACTACGGTTGCCTCGATCACATCACCCTCATGTACATCTGCCATCAAGGAAAAATTAGGGTCATTACTCATATCTTCCGCCTTGATAATACCTTGCGTGTAATACTTGAGGTCCAGGGTCACTTCTTCCTCATTTACATCGATCACGGTACCCTTGATTACATCGCCTTCATTAATTGTACGAAAAGATGCTTCCAGCTCCTTCTCGTAGTCTTTCATTGTCTCTTCCATGTCCACAGCCACCTCATTCTAAAACATTTTATCATCAATCACCCGTCACGGGCTTGATTGGTTACAGTATAACACACTTTCCGAAAGCGGGCTATAGGGGTTCATAAATATGAACGATACGGTATAGATCGGAAATTTTCAAGGTAAATGCAACACCCTG
>JAAUZY010000010.1 GCA_014804355.1 Lachnospiraceae bacterium | reverse complement strand
CAGTGTGACGAATATGTACAGCATGTTTCATAACTGTTCAAATCTGACCACATTGGATGTAAGCGGTTTTGATACAAGCAGTGTGACGGATATGGAAAGCATGTTTGATAAGTGTTCAAATCTGACCACACTGGATGTAAGCAGTTTTGATACAAGCAGTGTGACGGATATGGGCGGCATGTTTTCTGGATGCTCAAATCTGACCACACTGGATGTAAGCAGTCTTGATACAAGCAAAGTGACAAGCATGAACTGTATGTTTTATGATTGTTCAAATCTGACCACACTGGATGTAAGCAGTCTTGATACAAGCAAAGTGACAAGTATGAACGGTATGTTTTATGATTGTTCAAATCTGACCACATTGGATGTAAGCGGTTTTGATACAAGCAGTGTGACGGATATGGTCGACATGTTTTTAGGCTGTTCAAATCTGATCACACTGGATTTAAGCAGTTTTGATACAAGCGGTGTGACGGATATGCGCGACATGTTTAGTGGTTGCTATGGTCTGACTACAATCTACACGCCCTGCAATGTCACGCAATCTGTAGAACTCCCTGGAGATCTAAGAATAACCTGGTATCGTTCCGACGATGACACTGTTGTAACCGAACTGCCAAAAAACCTGAACTACAGCGTAACTTTGAAAAAGAGCGTGAACGATATCGCGAGCGGCACAAGTAACAATATCTCATGGGTAATTGATGGGAACAAGAAACTGACAGTAACCGGAACAGGAGATTTTGAACGACAGGATGGACAGTATGCTCCATGGTATGATTATAGGTGGTCAATAAAAAGCGCAGAGGTTTCTGTGACAGGTATGACAGACGCTTCCCACATGTTTTCAGGCTGTGAAATTTTGATCACACTGGATTTAAGCAGTTTTGATACAAGCAGTGTGACGGATATGGGCGACATGTTTTCACGCTGTTCAGATCTGACCACACTGGATGTAAGCAATTTCAATACTAGAAGTGTGACAAATATGGGGAGTATGTTTGAGAGCTGCTTTAGACTATCCACTCTGAATTTAAGCAATTTCAATACCGGCAGTGTGACGGATATGAGCGACATGTTTTCAGGCTGTTCAGATCTGACCACACTGGATGTAAGCAGTTTTGATACAAGCAGTGTGACGAATATGAGCCACATGTTTGCTTACTGTCCAAATCTGACCACACTGGATGTAAGCAGTTTTGATACAAGCAAAGTAACAAGTATGCACGCTATGTTTTTCGGCTGTTCAAATCTGACCACACTGGATGTAAGCAGTTTTGATACAAGCAGTGTGACGTATATGAGCGACATGTTTTATAACTGTTCAAGTCTGACCGCACTGGATGTAAGTAGTTTTGATACAAGCAGTGTGACAGATATGTTCGAAATGTTTTTCGGCTGCTCAAATCTGACCGAGCTGAATGTAAGCAATTTTAACACCTACAGTGTGACGGATATGGGAGGCATGTTTTTTAGATGCTCAAATCTGACCACGCTGGATGTAAGTAGTTTCAATACGGGCAACGTGACAAGTATGGAAGCAATGTTTTACGACTGTTCAAATCTGACCACGCTGGATGCAAGTAGTTTCAATACGGGCAACGTGACAGGTATGGGAGATATGTTTTCTAACTGTTCAAATCTGACCACACTGGATTTAAGCAGTTTTGATACAAGTAGTGTGTCCTATATGGACGACATGTTTACAGGCTGCTCGGCTTTGTCCACGATCTATACACCCCGGAATCTCAAACTATCTGTGGAACTCCCAGTAAATTCCGGAGATATCTGGTATCGCTCTGACGGCACCGTTGTGACCATACTGCCGATGAACTTAAGCTACAGCGTAGCTTTGGGGAGGAACTATACACCAACCGAAAAAGCACCGGATGATGATCCGAAAGATGATGACGGCGTTCTCGACGAGGACATTCCCGAAGACGGCATAATCCCGGAAGGTTTATGGATTTCCCAAATTGCGGATCAAACCTATACCGGCGCCGCAATCAAGCCGGAAGTGCGCGTCTATGACGGTGAAAAGAGGTTAAAACAGGGAATTGATTATACTTTGAGCTACAAAAACAACACGATAGCGGCAGGAGACGCCGATACCAAGCCTCCGACAGTTGTGGTGAAAGGTAAGGGAAATTATTCCGGAACGGAGACAAAGACTTTTACCATTACAAAACGGGATATTTCTGACACATATGTCACAAAGACCTTTACGGATGCCTATACACCTTTGGCAAACGGCAAGAACCCGACACTTGTCTTTGCTGCAAAGTGTAATAATAAGGCGTTAAAGAAAAACACGGATTACACTCTGACAGTGAAAGACAGCGATGGAAAGGAAGTGACCTCATACGGGACGGCTGGAACGTATACCGCAGTCATAAAAGGGACTGGTAAAAACTATACCGGAGAATGCAGTTTCTCCTTTGAAGTTCTGGACAAGGTTCCGGTGAGCAAGCTGAAGATTGGCAAGATCGCCGCTGTGAAGTATGACGGAACGGGCAAGACTCCTGAGCCCGTCATTAAATACGGGAAGCTGACACTAGGTAAAGGGACGGATTACACCCTGAGCTACCAAAACAACACAGAGATCGGTACGGCTACGATTATAATTTCAGGTATGGGTGATTATTTCGGTACCCGGAATGTAACTTTTGCAATCACCGGACTGCCGATCAAGAAGGCAAAATTTACCGGATTCATTAATGCTTTCCCTTATACGGGCGATAAGGTCTACCAAAGCAAGGTTGTGCTGAAATATGGCGAAAATAATCTGGTAGAAGGCAGAGACTACACCGTAAGCTACAGTAATTACCTGAATAAAGGAAAGGCGACCGCAACTTATACTGGGATTGGAGCGTATACAGGCAGCATAAAAAAGACCTATAACATTACCGCATACAATATCGCAAAAGATTCTCAGAAAAGGATAAAATTGTCAACAGATGCGATCAGCGCGGTCTATACAAAAGGCGGTGCAACACCATCTCTCAAAGTCTATGATGGAACACAGCTGTTGACAGAAGGAAAAGACTATACATTATCCTATCAGAACAATGCTGCTGTCACCACATCGGCTACGGTGAAACAGCCGACCATTATGGTGAAAGGAAAAGGCAATTATTCGGGCGCATTTTCTGAAAAGAAAACTTTTACCATCACAGCGAAAGATATCGCGGAGGTAACTGTGACAACTCCGGATGTAGCGGCAAGTCAGAAAACCGGCAAATATAAATCGACGCCTGTACTTACCGATACAAATGGGAAAAAGTTGAAAGCGGGAACGGATTATGACAAGACATATACTTATACCTATAAGAACAAAACAGAGAAAGTTCTCAATAACGGAACGGAAGTGACAAGAAATGCCGGCGATCTTGTAGATGCAAAGGATATCACCCCTGCGAATACGGTGCTGTGCGTCCACATCAAGGCAAAAGAGGGCGGTAACTATACCGGCGAAAAGACAGCGGACTACCGCGTTACCGCTTCACTGATCAGCAAGGCAAAGATTACGGTGCAGAATCCCGCCCAGAATAATACAAATCTCTTCCCCTACACGGGACAGGCAATCCGCCTTGATAAAAGCAACCTGATCGTGAAAGTCGGCAAGGAAGTGCTGTCAGAAGATCAATATGAGATTCTGGAGGATACCTACAAGAATAATGTAGGCAAAGGAACCGCCAGTGTGCAGATAAAAGGTGTAAGAAATTATGGCGGCACAGCGACTGTGAAATTCAAGATAGGAACAAAGGGCTTCCAATGGGTTAAACGATTGTTCGGATAATGATTGATCAGAAATGAAAAATCAGCGTCACTGACTGAAACGGTGGCGCTGATTTTTTTATGCTACATACAGATACATAAATATGAAATGGCAGATACTTCCGCCCATCACAAATAGATGGAATATTTCGTGTGAACCGAAATGCTTATGCTTTTCATTAAAAATCGGCAGCTTCAGGGCGTAGATGATGCCGCCGGCCGTATAGACGATGCCGCCTGCCAGAAGCCACAGGAACGCGCTGTGCGACAGTGTGTTCCGTAAGGTGCCGAACACGGCGATACATGCCCAGCCCATGGCGATGTAAAGCACGGAGGAGAACCATTTCGGACAGGTGATCCAGCATGCTTTGATGATCATGCCCACAATGGCGATACTCCATACAACGGCTAACAGCGTATAGCCCAGTTTGTTGCCCAGAACAACGAGACAGACGGGCGTATAGGAACCGGCAATCAGTACGAAGATCATCATGTGATCCACTTTGCGGAATATTCTTAATATACTGTCTTTTACGGTGACACTATGATAGACGGCGCTGGCGCCGTACAGGGCAACCATGCTGCTGATAAATACCGTCATGGCAATAAATGTTATATGATCTGCGCCCGTGGCGGCTTTGACCATAAGCGGGGTTGCCGCTATGATCGCCATCATCATGCCGATGAAATGTGTAATGGCGCTTCCGGGTTCACGAATTGTAATTTGCATAGATAATCCCCTCCTTAATATAGTAGTGCTGCAATCGGAATTTCCTAAAAGCAGACATTTCGATCTTGATATTGCTAACTGTGATACGTAGTATTAAAAACTACATAGAATATACTACAATACTACTCTTTAAAGTATGCAGTGTCAATGTTATTATGCACAATATTTGGAGATTTTTTTGAGATCATATGGAAGAAATGTTAAAAATATGAAAGAACGGCCATTCGGCAGTCAGTCTTCCTCGATAACGTGGATTTCCAGATAATCGAAATCAATGGATTCGATAAAGTTATCCTGCGTGAATCTGGTTTTATCGTGGCGTTTAAAGTCTTGAACGGTAGCATCCAGCCAGATGGGTTTGCCCAGATCGAATCGGTAGCATACCTCATCCAAGGCGTGAAATACCTTATGTGTGCGCGTCTCCGCCGAGGCATCCTCAACGACGGTGTCACGCAGCATATGATTGTCTTTAAATTCTTTAGCCCACAGACGAAACATAGATACACTCCTTTATGAAAAAGTAACTTGACAGCAACTGTTCAGAAGGTACTCGCTTGATACTACTATACAAATCCCGGCGCGAAAAGTAAACACTTTTTCTTTTCTATATTAATATGGTACACTGGATAATGCAGTGACAAAAGAACCGGTAATTACAAATGATTACAGCACACATCATCCCGTACTTCATATATTATTCTTAGGGGTTCTCTTTCAGATTGCAATTAAGGCGGCAATGGTTCCGGCGCCATGTTGTTACCTGCCTACAGATGTGAAGAATTAAGAAGGTAAAAATATACAATAAAAATTAAATAATTATGAATTTTTTGTATAATATATACACTTTAGCCCAAAAATATGGTATACTCTTCATATATAGCTAACGACATTAAAAATTTCATTTTCGGGCTTGCAAAAGCTTCCGCATATGGCTCCTGCAAGAACCGGAAACAGAAATTTGTCAGGTCGTTTGCTATAAATAATGAGCGGCAAATTTGTGTAAATCTCAGGGGGAAGTAACAGAGGTATGGAAATCAGAATAGATCGGGACGGAGATATCGACAGTTGGAAAGAAGTGACATTGATCTATAACTCCGCTTTAAAGCAGATCTCCACGAAGCTGGAGATACTGAATGATGAATTTCAGCATGTACACAGGTATAATCCGATAGAACATATTAAGTCACGTATTAAGACGCCTGAAAGCATTGTTAAGAAATTAAAGAAACACGGTTATGAATCTACGATTAATAATATGATCCGCTATGTCAACGATATTGCGGGTATCCGTGTCATATGCTCGTTTGCATCGGATATTTATCAGATTGCAGAGATGATCAGCAATCAGAGCGATATTAAGGTGATCTCGGTGAAGGATTATATTGTGAATCCGAAGGCGAGCGGGTATAAGAGCTATCATATGCTGGTGACGGTGCCGGTCTATCTGTCCGACCGTATAGCGGATACGAAGGTGGAGATACAGATCAGGACGGTTGCCATGGATTTCTGGGCGAGTCTGGAGCATAAGATACACTATAAATTTGAAGGCAATGCACCCGAACATATTAAGGATGAATTGGTTGAGTGTGCGCAGATGGTGTCGGATCTGGATGCCAGAATGCTTGCGCTGAATGAAGAGATTCAGCATATTGAGCAGCAGGAGCTGGAAGAGTATTCGGAGTAATGGATGAAAGCGGATAAGAGCGTCGCGGGATGACCGGCTTCGGTCACGAAGCGGCGTTTTTTCTGTTATAGGAAATTACTATGAAAACCCCATAAAATGAGGAGTGCCCAAGCACCTTGCGGCGCCTGGGCTATTATGAAAAAATTTATCTATGTGTGTAATGTTAAACATTACATTTTCTCTCGTTTGCTATAGTTAAAGTATACTGTTTAAATATGAATAAACTATGAACAGCATGTAAAGTTATCGTAAATATTTACAATGAGAAGAAAAAAAATCCGTTCAAGTTGTGCAAAATATATAAAAATATAGAATGAGAGAGAAAGCGAAAAATTGAAATCGTAATCGTTCTGCATTCGCTTTGCGGTTGTCATATCATTGCAAAAGTGTTAAAATGCCAATAAGTTGTTCAGTATATTACATAGACAGAAAGAAACGGAAAACACGGCAGGAACGTTGCGGAGGAAAGATATGGATACTTTTATTGATAAAATTGCACAAAAGAGAAATGCACAGGAGATGATCCGGGCGAACATGACGGCGGAGGCTGCTAAGATGGAGCAGATGGAGAATCAGTTGAAGGAATACGATGCAATCATGCAGGAGATCAGACAGGTTAATCTGAAGACGGCAGCGAATGTCGGGGAACTTCAGGAGGCACTGCAAGAATGCATTTCCAGACTGGAGGCCATGCAGGCGCAGGAACCGCTGAAAGAATGTATTTCCAGATTAGAGGCCATGCAGGCGCAAGATTCGCTGAAAGAATGTATTTCCAAGCTGGAGGCCGTGCAGGCACAGGAACCGCTGAAAGAATGTATTTCCAGATTGGAAGCCATGCAGGCACAGGAGAAATCGGAGACGTTAAGCAGTCAGGAGCTGGCGCAGATCAGAGAGGTTATGGAAGAGAAATTCAAGCAGTCGGACGATTTCCTGCACCGGGAGAATGTCAAGGTATACCGTAATGTGCAGGCGGCTGTGGCGGAGGAACTGAGCAAGCAGACAGAGGAGCTTAGGAAGAGCCAGATCGAGAACCGGGGAAGCAGAGCGGTGCTGCCGATCGCTGTCCTGATCCTGATCGGAGTGATCGCGGATATTCTGATCAAGCTGTTTGGCATTGTGATTCCGATGTAGCGATGCGGGTACGGGAAACGGAGTGTTTACGATGAGCAGACAAACATGGAAAGCGGGAAATATGCTCTATCCGCTGCCGGCGGTTTTAGTCAGTGTGGCTGACCGTGCAGGCAGGTCCAATGTGTTTACCGTGGCATGGACGGGGACGATCTGTTCCGATCCGCCTATGGTGTCCATATCCGTCAGACCGGAACGCTATTCTTACCATATGATAGAGGAGACGGGAGAATATGTAATCAATCTGACGACGGAATCACTCGCTTATGCAACGGATTACTGCGGTGTTAAGAGCGGCAGGGATGTAGATAAATGGAAAGAGATGGGATTGACGCAGATCAGGGGCGGGCACGTGCAGGTGCCTATGGTGGCGGAGAGCCCGGTGAATATAGAGTGCCGTGTGACGCAGAAGCTTGAGTTGGGAACCCATCATATGTTTCTGGCTGAGGTTCTGGCGGTTCATGTGGACGAACAGTATATGGATGAGACAGGCAGATTTCTGCTAAACGACGCCAAGCCGTTAGTCTATTCCCACGGCAGGTATCTGGGGGTAGGGAAAGAAATCGGCTCCTTCGGTTACAGTGTAAAAAAGGACAAGACAAAGCAAAAGCATCGGAACAGCACGGCAGGTCGTGATAACAGGAGGCGATAGCCGCCGGCTTTAGTGCTGCCGGGGAGGGTGGTCCTGCAACAGGCTGCCGCGGACGATCGCATCCGCACCATAGCGTTTTCGGATAGAATCCAGAGCGGCATCGAGCTGCTCTTTTTTCTTGGAAGAAGGCTCTGTGCGGGAGACGGACGACTGCGAGGATTGCGGCAGGTCGAAGAGAGACAGCTGCACCGGCTCCGTGCAGGAGACCAGCTTGGAGGATCGGATACCCAGAAGCCGCACCGGCGTGCCGTCCCAGATCTCATCAAAAAGGTCGCAGGCGGTCCGATAGATCGTGTCAGTATGGTTGGTCGGGGTAAGCAGGGTGGTCTGGTGGGAGACCTTCTTAAAAGTGTTATATTTGATCTCGGTGCTGAGCATACCGGCGGTCTGGTCGGAAGCGCGCAGCCTGCGGGAGACGGATTCCGCCAGAGACAGCAGGACTCGGTGAGCCGTCTGTGTATCTTCGGCATCCTGGCTTAACGTGGTGGAGTTACCGATTCCCTTGGCATCCGCATGGGTGGTAACGACTTCGGAGTCATCGATTCCGTTGGCGTATTCCCACAGAAGCACACCGTGGCTTTTCAGGTGCGCTTTCACGATGGAGCGGTCGGTGCGGGCCAGATCGCCGATGGTCAGTATCTCTAATTTGCGCAGCGATTCCACGCTGGAATGACCGCACATAAACAGGGAGGACACGGGGAGAGGCCACATCTTTTCCTGAATCTCATGGGAGTACAGCGTGTGTACCAGATTGGGTTTGCGGAAATCGGATGCCATCTTTGCGAGGACTTTCCGATCGGAGATTCCCACATTGACGGTGAAGCCCAATTCCTGCTCTACACGGTCTTTGATCAGATGGGCGGCGGTTTCCGGAGACGGATACTGTCTGCGTATAGGGGTATAGTCCATGTAGCACTCGTCCACGCTGACCTGCTCGATATCCGGGCAGAAGCCGGACAGAAGTTCCATCAATTCCCGGCTACGGCGATCGTACAGTTTGTGATCCGGGGGGTCAAGCGTCAGACCGGGGCATTTACGCATCGCGTTGACGATGGGTTCACCCGTAACGATACCGTAGGATTTGGCGGGTATGGATTTTGCCAGCACCACGCCGTGACGCTTCGCCATGTCGCCGCCGATGATGGAAGGGATCGTGCGCAGATCGACAGAATCGCCGTTATACAGTTTTTCCAGAGCGCTCCAGCTTAAGTAAGCGGAGTTGACATCTATGTGAAAAATAATATTGTCCATACCTGAATTATACATCACTTTACTTTTCGTGGAAATACTGCTAGAATATAAAATGTTACGTTTTTGTTACAAATGAGCATTGTTCGGATATAAACAATACTTGATGCAGACAGAAGTTACCAAAACATACCAACCGGCATACGGATAAATGGTTTTAAAATAAAGATGATGAAAAAGTTCAGCAGATATTATAAAAAGATGAAAATTGCATATATTAAGGTTGCGGCACTTGCAACCGTTGCCGCTGCATTCTTTTTTCCGAGTTATCAGAAATTAGAAAGCACGGGTGACAATATCTTTACGGTGTATTTAAACGGCACGCAGGTAGGGATCGTGGGCGATCCGGGGCAGGCGGAGGACTGTCTGATCGCAGCCCGTAAGAGACTTGCGGGAACGAGTGATGAATTAGTGCTTGCAGACAGCGAAATGAGTTATGAGGGACAGGAGGTTCTTTGGGGCACTGTTGATGACACAAGTGTCATAACTTTAAATATGACATCCGTGTTAAAGAACAGCGTTAAGGAGACACTGAATCGTTCTTATACGGTCAAAATTAACGAGTACACTGTCAACTTATCCAGCACGGAGGAAGTGTTGGCGTTATTGCAGGCATCGATCAACAAATATGACAGCGGAAATGAATATTATGTGGATCTGGTGCTCGACGGTAACAGAGAACTTAATGTTCTGACGACGCAGATTTATTCCGCCAGCGAGCATAAGGAAGAGGAGATGGCTGCGGAGGAAGTTATGACCAGTGTGGGAATCAACGCGGAACTGGATGCGATGTTTGCGGATGTTGAGCCTGCAGTGGAAAAAGATTTCTCCGACTACGAGCTCGGGCTGAAGTCTCTTCAATTCGGTGATACGGTGGAGGTAGTGGAGTCTTATCTGCAGGATGATGAGATCACGTCTTTAAGTCAGGCGATAGAAGAAGTGACGAAAGAGCAGGAGAAGGAACAGATCTACGAGGTGGTTTCCGGAGATACTCTGTCTCAGATTGCGGAGAAAAATGAAATCCCGCTGGCAGATCTCATTGCGATGAACGAGACGATAGAGAATGAAAATTCCATGATCCGCGTGGGGGACGAGCTGATCGTCACCGTGCCGGAGCCGGAACTTTCGGTGGAACGTACGGAAGAAGTATACTATGAGGAAGATTATGAGGCGGATATTATATATGTAGATAATGATGACTGGTACACAACGCAGACGAAGACTCTGCAGGAGCCTTCCGCAGGGCATCGTAAAGTTGTGGCGAATGTCTCTTACCGTAATAATGAGGAAGTAGTCAGGGATATTTTAAAAGAAGAGATCACTTATGAAGCGGTTCCGAAGATCGTGGAGCGGGGAACGAAGATTCCGCCGACTTACATCAAACCGATTTCCGGCGGACGTCAGACCTCCGGTTTCGGCAGACGTAAGTCACCTACGAGAGGGGCAAGCAGTAATCATAAGGGAATAGACTGGGCTACGCCTGTAGGTACGGCAGTCATGGCATCTTCTGCCGGAACCGTTGCGAAAGCGGGATGGGGCAGTGGATACGGCTATGTGGTATATATTAATCACGCGGATGGCAGGCAGACCAGATATGGTCACTTAAGCAAGGTATTGGTATCACCGGGGCAGACTGTCAGCCAGGGACAGAAGATCGCGCTGAGCGGCAATACCGGCGTGAGTACGGGACCCCATGTGCACTTTGAAATATTGATCAATGGCAGTCAGGTGAATCCGCTGAATTACCTTAATTAAGGTCGGCTTACACTCCGCAGGGATCTTTGGCGCGGATCGATGATAGCGTATGACGACGGCAAACAAAGGTTCCCGTTTACAAATATGTAAATTATGGTATACTGTTATTTAATTGTTTAGGTTTTTATTATTTAGGCTTTTATAGTTTTAGGAAATTTTTTGACGTATTTCGTTTAATATACAGGGGACAATTATGGAACAATATGCGATTAAAGGTGGAAATCCGTTAGTCGGCGAAGTGGAGATCGGCGGTGCCAAGAATGCGGCGCTGGCTATTCTTGCTGCGGCTGTTATGACGGATGAAACCGTGGTGATAGAGAACGTGCCGGATGTCAGGGACACCAACGTGCTGATGCAGGCGATGGAGAGCATCGGTGTGATCATTCAGAGAATGGACCGGCATACGGTTAAGATTAATGCGTCACAGATCAACGATCTTGTGATTGAAGACGATTATATTAAGAAGATCAGGGCCTCCTACTATTTGTTAGGTGCGCTGCTCGGTAAATACAAGAAAGCAGAGGTTGCCCTTCCGGGCGGCTGTAACATCGGGCTTCGGCCGATCGACCAGCATATTAAGGGCTTCCGTGCGCTGGGAGCCAATGTGAGGATCGAACATGGTCTGATCATCACGGAGACGGAGAAATTAGTCGGCAATCATGTCTATATGGATGTCGTGACGGTGGGCGCGACCATGAATGTGATGATGGCGGCCGTTATGGCGCAGGGACAGACTGTAATCGAAAATGCGGCGAAAGAACCGCATGTGGTAGATCTTGCCAATTTCCTGAACAGTATGGGTGCGAATATTAAGGGCGCCGGTACGGATGTGATCAGGATCAGGGGTGTGGAGAAACTGCATGGGACGGAGTATGTTATCATTCCCGACCAGATTGAGGCGGGAACATTCATGTTTGCGGCAGCGGTGACTAAGGGCGATGTGACGGTGAAAAATGTGATTCCGAAGCATTTGGAGTCGATCAGCGCCAAGTTATTAGAGATCGGCTGCGAAGTGGAGGAGTCTGACGACGCGGTCCGCGTGGTGGCGTCGAAACCGCTTGGTCATACGCATGTGAAGACCTTGCCCTATCCCGGCTTTCCCACGGATATGCAGCCGCAGATCACAGTGACGCTGGGACTATCCGGTGGGACAAGTATCGTTACGGAGAGTATATTTGAAAACCGATTCAAATATGTAGATGAGCTGACCCGTATGGGGGCCAATATCAAGGTCGAGGGTAATACGGCGATCATAGATGGTGTCAAGCAGTATACCGGTGCAAGTATTACAGCTCCGGATCTGAGGGCAGGTGCAGCGCTTGTGATTGCGGCGCTGGCGGCAGAAGGGATCACGACCATAGATGAGATTAAGTATATCGAGCGCGGCTACGAAGATTTCCACCTGAAGCTGCAGGGACTGGGTGCGCAGATGGAAAAAGTCGAGACCCAGAGGGATATGCAGAAGTTTAAGCTGAAGGTCGGCTAAGTACTTGACATATGCTCCGTATGGGTGTATGTTATGTACAGATATGAAAATTCCATATTGTGATGTTTTCTCTTATTCAGAGTGGTGGAGATACATAGGATCTGTGAAGCCACGGCAACCCCTGCGAAGGAAGGTGCCAACCTGAGCGAAAATACTGTCATATGGCAGCTCGAACAATAAGAGGATTTGATTATCGACTGTCAGGTCCGCTTATTTAGATAAGCGGATTTTTTGCGCGAATAAGCAGAGTCAGAAGGTCTGATTATCAAGCGTCATGCTTGCATGTAAGATTGATGATCGGGACTTATTCGGCAATTCACAAAAACCAAGCAAAGGAGAATAAACATGGAAAAGAGATTATTTACCTCAGAATCAGTAACTGAAGGACATCCCGACAAAGTCTGCGATGCCATTTCCGATGCCATCTTGGATGCGTGCATGGCGAAAGATCCGATGAGCCGTGTTGCCTGCGAGACTGCGGTCTGCACGGGATTCGTGCTGGTAACCGGAGAGATTACTACAAATGCATACGTTGATATGCAGAAAATTGTACGTGAAACCGTGAAAGAAATCGGCTATACCAAGTCCGAATACGGATTTGACGGCAACACCTGTGCTGTGCTGGTAGCGATCGACGAGCAGTCCTCCGATATCGCAATGGGTGTGGACAAGGCACTGGAAGCAAAAGAGAATAAGATGTCTGATGCCGAGATCGAGGCCATCGGCGCGGGCGATCAGGGTATGATGTTCGGATATGCCACGAACGAGACAGAGGAGTATATGCCTTATCCGATCTCTCTGGCACACAAACTGGCATTGCAGCTTACGAAGGTGCGTAAGGACGGTACACTTACCTATTTAAGACCGGACGGCAAGAGTCAGGTGTCCGTAGAGTATGACGAGGCAGGCAAGCCGGTAAGACTGGAAGCGGTTGTGCTATCCACGCAGCATGATGCCGATGTGACACAGGAGCAGATCCATGAGGACATCAAGAAATATGTATTTGATCCGATCCTCCCGAAGGAGCTGATCGATGACAATACCAAGTTCTTTATTAATCCGACAGGACGTTTCGTAATCGGCGGACCTCACGGTGATGCGGGTCTGACAGGCCGTAAGATCATCGTAGATACATACGGCGGTTATGCACGTCACGGCGGCGGCGCTTTCTCCGGTAAGGACTGCACGAAGGTTGACCGTTCCGCGGCTTATGCAGCACGTTATGTAGCTAAGAATATTGTAGCGGCAGGACTTGCAGACAAGTGCGAGATCCAGTTGTCCTATGCGATCGGTGTTGCACAGCCTACTTCCATCATGGTAGATGCTTTTGGTACTGGCAAGGTATCTGATGAGAAACTGGTAGACATCGTTCGTGAGAACTTCGACCTCCGCCCGGCGGGAATCATCAAGATGCTTGACCTTCGCCGTCCTATCTACAAGCAGACAGCGGCTTACGGTCACTTCGGACGCAACGATCTGGATCTGCCTTGGGAGAAGCTTGACAAGGTGGACGTGCTGAAAAAGTATCTGTAAAAACAGTATTATTCGACTAGCAAAAGGGATATCGGACAACCGATATCCTTTTTCTTTCATGGGAAAGTAGTTATGGTTCACATTTTGTGATAAAATGGAAACAGTAATGTAAAGAGAGGTCCCCACACATGGCATTTGCACACTTACACGTCCACACCGAGTACAGTCTGCTGGACGGCTCCAATAAAATCAAAGAATATGTCAAGCGCGTCAAAGAGCTGGGCATGGACAGCGCCGCCATTACGGATCACGGTGTCATGTACGGTGTCATTGATTTCTATAAAGCGGCAACCGAGGCTGGCATTAATCCTATCATCGGCTGCGAGGTCTATGTGGCGCCTCATTCCCGCTTTGACAGAGAGCTGACCGGCGGTGACGACAGATACTATCATCTCGTACTGTTGGCAGAAAATAACACTGGTTATTCCAATTTGATGAAGATCGTCAGCAAAGGCTTTACGGAAGGATATTATTACAGACCTCGTGTGGATATGGAGGTGTTGCAGGAATTTCATGAAGGGATCATCGCGCTTTCCGCATGTCTGGCAGGGGAAGTACAGAGATACATTCAGAAAGGCTTAATTGACGAGGCGAAGAAGGTTGCGAGAAGATACGAGGAGTGCTTCGGCAAAGGCAATTTCTTTCTGGAACTGCAGGATCATGGAATTCCTGCACAGCAGATGGTTAATTCGGCGCTGCTTAATATGAGTAAGGAACTGGATATTCCTCTGGTGGCGACCAATGATGTGCACTATACTTATGCCGAAGATGCGCAGCCCCATGATATTCTGCTCTGCTTACAGACCGGCAAGAAGCTGTCGGATGAAGACCGTATGCGTTATGAGGGCGGACAGTATTATGTGAAAAGCGAGGAGGAAATGAAGGGGCTGTTTTCCTATGCATGGGAGGCGGTAGAGAATACACAGCGTATCGCGGACAGGTGTCATGTGAAGATCGAGTTCGGTAAGTACAAGGTGCCGCACTATGAGGTCCCGGAAGGGTACGACTCGTGGTCCTATCTGAACAAGCTGTGTCAGGACGGCATGGCACAGAGGTATCCAGAGGATGACGGTACGTTGCAGAAGCGTCTTGAATATGAGTTAAACATTATCAAGGATATGGGGTTCGTGGACTATTTCCTGATCGTGTGGGATTACATCAACTATTGCAGAGAAAACGGCATCGCAGTCGGTCCGGGGCGTGGGTCGGCGGCGGGCAGTATCGTTTCCTACTGTCTGAGGATCACGAATATTGATCCGATTAAGTATAGCCTGTTATTTGAACGTTTCCTGAATCCGGAACGCGTGTCCATGCCGGATATTGACGTGGATTTCTGTTTTGAGAGACGGCAGGAAGTGATTGATCATGTGAATCGCAAATACGGGAGCGATAAGGTGGTGCAGATCGTGACTTTCGGTACGATGGCGGCTAAGGGTGTCATCCGTGATGTGGGGCGCGTGATGGATCTGCCGTATTCTTTCGTGGATTCGATTGCCAAGATGATTCCTAACGAGCAGAATCAGGGCGTTCCCATCGCTAAGGCGCTGGAGATGAATCCGGAATTCAGGAAGCTATATAACGAGGACGAGCAGGTGCATACGCTGATCGATATGAGTAAGCGTCTGGAGGGACTGCCCAGACATACATCCACACATGCGGCGGGGGTGGTGATCTGTCCTGATGCGGCGGATAATTTCGTACCGCTGTCCCGCGGCGTAGACGGCTCCGTTACGACCCAGTTTACGATGACCACCATTGAGGAACTGGGGCTTCTTAAGATGGACTTTCTGGGACTCCGCACGCTGACGGTGATTCAGAATGCGGTTGAGATGGTGGAGAAGAGCACGGGCATATATATCGACGTGGATACCATTGATTATAATGATCCGGAAGTGCTGGCTTCCATCGGAACAGGCAGAACAGACGGCGTATTTCAGCTGGAAAGCGGCGGTATGAAGAACTTTATGAAAGAGCTGAAGCCGCAGAGTCTGGAAGATGTGATCGCGGGTATCTCACTGTATCGTCCGGGACCCATGGATTTTATTCCGAAATACATTAAGGGCAAGAACAATCCCGAGTCGGTTACTTATGAGTGCCCGCAGTTAGAACCGATCCTGGCACCCACGTACGGCTGTATCGTATATCAGGAGCAGGTCATGCAGATCGTGCAGGACTTAGGCGGATATACCATGGGACGAAGCGATCTGGTGCGCCGTGCCATGAGTAAGAAGAAGCAGTATGTGATGGAACAGGAGCGCAAGAACTTCATCTACGGTAATCCGGAAGAGGGTGTTCCGGGCTGTGTGGAGAATGGGATCAAGGCGGAAGTGGCGGATCATATCTACGGCACTATGATGGATTTTGCCAAGTATGCTTTTAACAAATCCCATGCGGCTTGTTATGCGGTGGTGGCATACCAGACTGCTTATCTGAAATATTATCATCCCGTAGAGTTTATGGCGGCGCTTCTCACGTCGGTAATCGATAATCCGAATAAAGTGTCGGAGTACATTATGTCCTGCCGGAGCATGGGGATCGAAATCCTGCCGCCGGACATCAATGAAGGCGAGATAGGGTTCTCTGTGTCGGGCAGACAGATCCGTTATGCCCTGACGGCGATCAAGAGCGTGGGCAGGCCGGTCATCGAAGCTGTGGTGACGGAGCGTATGGCGCGCGGCCCCTACACGAATCTGGAGGATTTCATCACCCGCATGTCGGATAAAGAGGTCAATAAGCGTGCCATAGAGCATTTTATCAAGGCGGGAGCGATGGACAGTCTGGGCGGTACGCGTAAGCAGTTCATGAGTGTGTACGTGCGTATCATGGAAAGCATTCATCAGGATAAAAAGAACAACATGGCAGGGCAGATATCCCTGTTCGATATCGTTTCGGAGGATCAGAAAGAGCATTTCGAGATCAAGCTGCCGGATGTGGGAGAGTATTCTAAGGAGATGAAGCTTGCCTTTGAAAAGGAAGTGCTGGGTATCTACATCAGCGGACATCCTCTGGAAGAATATCAGGACATGTGGCGCAAGAATATTACGAACACGACGGCTGACTTCGTACTGGACGAGGAGTCCGGCGAGGCTGTTGTGGAAGATGGACGGACGGTTACGATAGGCGGCCTGGTGGCGGAGAAAAAGATCAAGTATACGAAAAACGACAAGGTGATGGCGTTCCTGCAGGTGGAAGATCTGGTGGGCTCGGTGGAAGTGATCGTCTTCCCGTCACAGTATGAACGATACGGAAGCAAGATTGCGGAGGACAGCAAGGTCTTCATCAAAGGGCGGGTGTCCGTGGAGGATGAGAAAGACGGCAAGCTGATCTGCGAGCAGATTACACCGTTTGAAGATGTGGCAAGAAAGCTGTGGATCAAATTCCCCACCAAGGAAGCTTACGAGAGCCACAAAGAAGAACTGCATGACGTACTTAGGCAGTCGGAAGGAAAAGACAGCGTGGTCATCTATGTGGAGAATCCCAAATCCATGAATCCTCTCCCACGCAACTGGAATGTAGATGCCGGCGAGGCGTTAGTCGGACAGCTTATAAAATTGTACGGAGCGGAGAATGTGAAGGTGGTGTGAGCGTCATTTCTGAAAAAATATTGAAATGCAACCGCATATAGAGTAAAATATTGTTAGAAAACAGCGCAGAAGTGCATGTGGAAAGGCATGGGTGTAGATATGGCAAAGCAGATCAAGACGATAGGTGTTCTGACAAGCGGCGGCGACGCGCCGGGCATGAATGCAGCAATCCGTGCAGTTGTCAGGAAGGCGCTTGCGAACGGCGTCAATGTCAAAGGAATTAAGAAAGGCTATCGGGGGCTTTTAAACGAGGAAATTATAGATATGCAGAAATGGACGGTATCCGATACCATCCAGCAAGGCGGTACGATTCTGGGAACGGCCCGCTGCTCGGAGTTTCGAACGGAGGAAGGGCAGAAGAAGGGCGTGGATATCTGCCGTAAGCACGGGATCGACGGGCTGATCGTAATCGGCGGTGACGGTTCTTACCGCGGCGCACAGGCACTTGCCAAACACGGGATCAATACGATAGGCATTCCGGGTACCATTGATCTGGACATTGCATGTACGGAATATACGATTGGTTTTGATACGGCGATCAATACGGCAATGCAGGCGATCGATAAGATCAGGGATACCTCGTCGTCTCACGAGAGATGCAGTATTATTGAAGTTATGGGCAGAAATGCCGGTTACATCGCGCTGTGGTGCGGTATCGCCAACGGCGCCGAGGATATTTTGCTGCCGGAGAAATATGACTATAATGAGCAGCAGATCATCAATAACATTATTGCCAGCAGGAAACGCGGTAAGACCCATCATATTATTATCAATGCGGAAGGAATCGGTCACTCTACCTCCATGGCACGACGAATCGAGGCGGCTACCGGTATGGAGACAAGAGCTACGATTCTGGGCTATATGCAGCGTGGCGGTTCACCGACTTGTAAAGACCGTTATTATGCCTCCATCATGGGCGCTTACGCAGCGGATATTCTCTGCGAGGGTAAGTCAAACCGAGTGGTCGGCTATCAGCATGGAGAGTTCCTTGATTTCGATATTGAGGAGGCACTTAACATGCAGAAGAATATTCGCGATTATGAGTATGATGTTGCGAGAATACTTGCGATGTAAAAGTGTGAAAAACTGTAATTGTTCCCCGCAGATAGTATATTTGCGGGGAATTATTGTGTTAAGTGATGATTTGACACGAGAAGAAATTCACGGTGATAAAAATACATGCAATTGATAGGATTACATGGTAACGTGTGTTATAAAATATATAGGGAGAAAATATATGATCACAAGTTTTAACAATAAAGCCGTCAGGGATGTGATCCAGCTTAACCAGAAGGCACGGGCACGCGATAAGCAGGGGCTTTTCGTGGCGGAAGGCGTGAAGATGTTCACAGAAGCTCCGGCAGGGAGGATCGAGAAGGTCTATATCGCGCAGCGGATGGAAGAAGAGCTGCGGGAGCAGTACGGAGATAAGCTGCGCAAGCTTTCCTGTGAAACGGTGGCGGATGAGGTGTTTGATAAGATGTCGGACACGAAGACCCCGCAGGGAGTGCTGTGCCTGATCAGACAGTTTCATTATAATATAGAAGATATGCTTGCGGGAAAGTATCGCGGAAATGATACGGGGATGAGTATTGTGATAAATACAGCGTCTCATACGGAAAAGAAAAATAAAAAACAAATGTTATTCATAGTGCTGGAGGATATGCAGGACCCGGGGAATCTCGGAACAGTCTTCCGTACCGGAGAAGGCGCGGGTGTGGACGGTATTATTATGAGCGGCCGCACGGTGGATGTTTATAATCCGAAAACGATCCGCTCTACCATGGGATCTGTCTATCGAGTGCCGTTTCTGTATACGGATGATATCTGCCGGGCGATCCATACACTACAGCAGCACGGCATTTCCGTTTATGCAGCACATCTGAAGAAGAGCAAAGCCTATGATACGTTTGATTACCGGAAGGGAACGGCATTTCTGATTGGAAATGAGAGCAACGGACTGAAAGAAGAAACTGCGGAATGTGCGGATGCATATCTTCGGATTCCCATGGAGGGCAGAGTGGAATCGTTAAACGCGGCAGTAGCGTCTTCTATCCTGCTGTATGAAGCGTACAGACAGAGGCGGGATAAGGGTATAGACCAGCCGTAGGTATGGGTGATGAAATAGAGAACAAAAAGTTTGATAAAATAGCATAACGGTTTGTGTTAAAATAAGAAACGATAATGTTAAAACAAGATTTAAATCAGGAAGAATGCCCGTAGATGCTAAGGGAACGAGGAAAAACATAAGGAGAATCGTAGAATGAATCATGGAAAATGTAATATATCACGCGTGATTTTATTTGCACGGATTCAGAATAATAAACTAGAGCGTTAAAGAGTTAAATCAAGATATAATATACTGCAAAGGCCGCATAAATGGGGCGCGGAGCGTAAATGAATAAATTCTTCATCAAGCAATGGGGATAGGGATAAAACAAATATTTCGGAATGGAGGAAGGATATGAAAATTGGTTTTATCGGATTAGGTAACATGGCTAAGGCGATCATCGGGGGGATGCTGGATCAGAAGATCGTGCGCGCAGAGGATATCATCGGAACCGCCAAGACGGAAGAGACGATGGAGGCGGTGCGGGAGGCGTACGGCATCGGGATCAGGAAGAGTAATATAGAGGTGGCCAAGGAGGCGGATACGCTGATCCTTGCCGTGAAGCCGCAGTTCTTTGCGGAAGTGATCGGTCAGATACGGGAGGCAGTGTCTGAGGATACGTTGATCGTCAGTATAGCGGCGGGTAAGTCCATGGAGTGGATCGAGGACGCTTTTGGCAGAGAGATCAAACTTGTTCGCTGTATGCCTAATACGCCGGCGCTGGTCGGAGCGGGCTGTACGGGGGTCTGCGTGAATGAGAGGGTTTCGGCGGAAGAGACGGCATACAGTATTAAACTGATGGAAAGCTTCGGCAAAGCCAGCCTTGTATCGGAGCGCCTGATGGATGCCGTCGGCGCAGTCAGCGGCAGTTCTCCGGCCTATGTATTCATGTTCATAGAGGCAATGGCGGATGCGGCGGTGGCAGCGGGTATGCCGAGGAAGCAGGCCTATGAGTTTGCGGCGCAGGCGGTCTACGGTTCGGCGAAGCTGGTACTTGAAACCGGCAGGCACCCGGGGGAGCTTAAAGATATGGTATGTTCTCCTGCGGGTACGACGATACAGGGAGTACGTGTGCTGGAGGAGAGAGGTATGCGCGGCGCGATCATTGACGCTCTGACGACAACAGTAGAACAATCGAAAAAATTGTGATGCAGATGCAGAGTAAACACTATATATAGAAGAAACTCGATACAAGATTAGGAATAATAATAAGACAGGCAGCATAAACTTGACAAAGAAAAGGCGTTTTGCTAAAATAATCCATACTTTAAGATTTAACAATTTCGTAATATTTTAGTATTATAGTATTAATATTTTGGGGAAACGATGGAGGATCATGTTTATGGCAAAAAGCAGAAGCGTATTGATTCTGTTTGCCGGTCTTATTCTTTGTCTGGGGTTATGGGGAGCATGCCGTCAGGACGCGGAAGCTTACAATAAGAAGGAGTATCTGGATTCCCTGAGTGTGGGAATCTCACAGATCATCGATCCTACGACGGGAACTGCCAACGAACGGGCGGTTCAAGAACTGACAGAACTGTCAGAATCNAGNAACCCACAGACGGAGNANGAATCNGATCTGGTAATGGTAGACGTGCAGGTGGCTATGAATGTAAGAGCGGAAGCGACCGAGGAATCCGACAAAGTAGGAGTATTGTATAAGGATTGCGGCGGCAGAATCTTAGAGCGTAAAGACGGCTGGACGAGACTTAAGAGCGGTGATCTGATCGGCTGGGCAAGTGATGAGTATCTTCTCTTCGGAGAAGAGGCGGAGACAATGGCGGACGATGTAGGTAACCTGATNGTTACGATTGAGACGGAAATCTTACGTGTGCGCACGGATCCGAGTACGGACGCNGAAGTGGTCGGACTGCTGACNGGAGATGATGAGCTGGAGATCATTGAGTTTATCGATGATGACTGGATCAGCGTCGATTACGAGGGTGAAACGCGATATGTCTCTTCGGAGTATGTGAATGTGGATTTCCATATTGATGAAGGTGAGACGTTGGCAGCGATCAAGAANCGGGAAGAGGAAGAACGTCAGGCGAAGCTGACGGCTAATCAGGGNGCAGTCATAGTGGGCGGCGATGATCTCAGACTGCTGTCAGCATTGATNTATTGTGAGGCGGGNGGCGAGACNTCTAACGGCAAGCTGGCTGTAGGTGCGGTCGTTATGAATCGTGTGCGNAGCGGCGCTTATCCGAATACAATATCGNGCGTTATATTTGCTTCGGGACAGTTTACNCCGGCGCTCAATGGTAAGGTGGCGAGAGTATACACCAACGGCAATATACCTGAAAGCTGCTATGAGGCGGCTCAGGCGGCCATTAACGGCGAGACGAATGTGGGCGGTGCAACACACTTTAGAAGAGCAGGGAANCATGATGGTCTTTTGATTGACAATCAGGTNTTCTGGTAAAAGATANGAAGNGATAANAGATTGCAGGGTATGCAGTCTGNGTAAAAAAAGATATAAANGAAGGAGCNACTTTCGGGTGNCTCCTTCTTTTATTGTACTTGTCAGTCGGTAAATTATATAGTAAAATACTGTATAGTTGCTTATACTATGAACAGGTCAGCTTTCCGCTATACTATGAAGCAGAAGCCGTGCAGATATTCNGGAAAAGGAGTGAGGATTTATGGCTGCTATGACTAACTTNAGCATGACAGTGTTCTGGCTGGTTATTCTTGTAGTGCTGGTCGTTATAGAATTGCTTACGATGGGNCTCACAACTGTCTGGTTTGCGGGCGGAGCGCTTGTGGCGACGATTGCGGCGCTGTTTCATGCACCGTTTGCACTGCAGATTATACTCTTTCTGATNGTATCTGCNCTGTTGTTGTTTTTTACNAGACCCCTTGCGGTCAAGTATTTTAACAANGACAGAGTCAGAACNAATGCGGAGAGTCTGGTGGGACGTCAGGCGATCGTAATCAGCGAGATCGATAATCTTCANGGGATCGGGCAGGTCAATGTAGGCGGTATGGAGTGGTCTGCCAGAACGAAGTCAGACGANGTGAAACTGCCCGTCGGCACAGTGNCGACCGTANTGGCAATNAACGGTGTCAAANTAATTGTAGAAGAGAGAAAAGAGGTTTAAGAATGGGTGGAGTTATTGCATTAGTGGTTGTTTTGATTTTAGTGGTTATGATTCTGATATCCTGTATCAAGATCGTTCCGCAGGCGCATGCATATGTCTTAGAGCGACTGGGTGCGTATCAGCAGACGTGGTCCGTGGGTCTGCATATTAAGGTGCCTTTTATTGATAAGGTTGCTAAGAGAGTCGTGCTCAAAGANCAGGTTGTGGATTTCGCGCCGCAGCCGGTGATCACCAAGGATAACGTAACGATGAGAATTGATACCGTGGTGTTCTTCCAGATCACGGATCCGAANCTTTTCGCATACGGNGTGGAGAATCCGATCATGGCGATCGAGAATCTGACCGCTACGACGCTNCGTAANATCATNGGTGAGATGGAACTNGACCAGACGCTTACATCCAGAGAAGTGATTAACACGAAGATGAGAGCNTCACTGGATATCGCNACAGACCCNTGGGGTATTAAGGTAAATCGTGTCGAGCTTAAGAATATNATTCCTCCGGCGGCTATTCAGGATGCNATGGAGAANCAGATGAAAGCAGAGCGTGAGCGTCGTGAGGCGATCCTGCGTGCGGAAGGTGAGAAGAAGTCCACCGTCTTAGTCGCAGAAGGTAAGAAGGAGTCCGCGATTCTGGAGGCGGAAGCTGAGAAGCAGTCTGCAATCCTGCGTGCGGAAGCGCAGAAAGAGAAGATGATCCGCGAGGCGGAAGGTGAAGCGGAAGCGATCCTTAAGGTACAGCAGGCTACAGCGGATGGTATCAGAATGATCCGTGAGGCGGGTGCAGACGAGTCCGTGCTGAAGATCAAGAGTCTGGAAGCATTCGAGAAGGCTGCGGACGGACAGGCGACCAAGATCATCATTCCGTCAGAGATACAGGGCTTGGCGGGACTGGCAGCTTCTGTGAAGGAAGTTTTAAAATAACAGGAGTTATGGTGGCTGCTCGGAAGATGTTGTCACGCGGTTATTTGTTTTGGATGTTGTGGGGCGGTTCTGCGGAGCCGCCTTGTTGTATCGTGAGGTGACGGTGTGGATGGCAATGTTATTCGGAAAAACGGACGCGCCGGACAGTCAACACAATCAGATATGGGAGGATATTATGAATTTAACAGGACGAAATTTTTTGAAGCTTCTGGATTTTACGCCGGAAGAGATTACATATATGCTGGATGTGGCGGCGGATTTAAAGGATAAGAAGAAGAAAGGCATCCCCGTGGATATCCATCGGGGCAAGAACGTGGCGCTGATTTTTGAGAAGACAAGCACCAGGACGCGTTGTTCTTTTGAGGTGGCGGCGCATGATCTGGGACTGGGCACGACCTACCTTGACCCGTCGGGATCGCAGATCGGTAAGAAGGAGAGCATCGCGGATACGGCACGGGTTCTGGGGCGCATGTTTGAGGGGATCGAGTATCGCGGCTTCGGGCAGGATATCGTGGAGGAGTTGGCTAAGTATGCCGGTGTGCCGGTGTGGAACGGTTTGACGAATGAGTTTCATCCCACACAGATGTTGGCCGATCTGCTGACGATTAGAGAGCATTTCGGACATTTGCAGGGGATCAAACTCACTTATATGGGGGACGCCCGCTACAATATGGGTAACTCTCTCATGGTGGCATGTGCCAAGATGGGTATGCATTTTACGGCATGCACCACGAAGGCGTATTTCCCGGATGCGGAGCTGGTACGCACTTGCGAGGAGTTGGCGGCGCAGACCGGCGGCAGCATCAAGTTGACCGAGGATGTGGCTGACGGTGCGGGCGGCGCGGATGTGATCTACACGGATGTCTGGGTTTCCATGGGGGAGCCGGAAGAAGTGTGGAACAGCAGGCTGCATGACCTGATGCCCTATCAGGTGAACCGGCAGGTGATGGAGTATGCGGGCGCGGATGCGGTTTTCATGCACTGTCTGCCGGCATTCCATGATCTGAAAACCGGAGTCGGCAGGAAGATCAATGAGAAGTATGGCATAAGTGAGATGGAAGTGACAGACGAGGTGTTTGAGTCAAAGCAGTCTATCGTGTTTGACGAGGCGGAAAACCGTATGCATACGATCAAGGCCGTGATAGCGGTGACACTGGGTGAATACAAGTTTAGCGGATCTATTGCAACGAGGATTTTTTAAGAAGAGATGAAAACAGATAAGACGGATATTTTGGCATTACTCAGGAACAGCAAGGATTATGTGTCGGGGCAGCAGTTGTGTGACCGCTTCGGCGTAACGAGGACAGCGGTCTGGAAGGTGATCAATCAGCTAAAAGGAGAAGGCTATCAGATCGAATCAATCTCCGGCAAGGGTTACCGACTGCTGGAAGAACCGGAAGACATTCTGTCCGAGAGTGAGATTGCCAGCAGACTGCACACGAAATGGGCAGGCAGGAAAGTATATTATTATGACGTGACGGGTTCTACCAACAATGATGCCAAACGCTGCGGCGAGGAGGGGGATCCCCACGGCACCGTGGTGGTGGCGGATATCCAGAACGCGGGCAAAGGGCGCCGCGGCAGAGGGTGGCAGACACTATCCGGCACTGCTCTTGCTTTTACCATATTACTCCGGCCGGATTTTGTACCGGATAGAGCTTCCATGATCACGCTGGTGATGGCGCTTAGCGTGGCGGAGGCAGTGGAAGAAGTGCTGGAAGGGGCGGAAGATGCCGTTACAACGATCAAGTGGCCTAATGATATCGTGTTAAATAAGAAGAAAATCTGCGGTATGCTGACGGAGATGACCATGACACCGGAGATGGACGAGATTCAGTATATCGTTGTGGGCGCGGGTATCAACGTCAATAACGGCAGTCCGGAGGAGTTTCAAGAGGAGATACGGGAGACGGCAACATCCCTTAAGATCGAGACGGGACGGCAGGTAAGCAGGGCGGAACTGCTAGAGAAAGTGCTGCTCAGATTTGAAGAGAATTATGCCGTTTTCCTGGAAACACTGGATATGTCGGGCTTGCGGGAAGCCTACCAGAATCATCTGCAGGGAGTCGGAAACGAAGTCCGGGTACTCGATCCTGCGGGAGAGTATACAGGTATATCCCGTGGAATCAACGATCGGGGAGAACTGATCGTTGAGAAGGAAGATGGAGAGCGTGTGCAGGTCTATGCCGGCGAAGTGTCGGTGCGCGGGCTGTATGGGTATGTGTAGTACCGGTGCGGAGATTGCACAGGTATGCATGATGTTGGTACACGACTATACGGGTGCGTAGAGCAGGGATTAATGGTCTGAACAGTAACCCGCCGCTTTCTGGGGTATGCGGGAATAAGATGAGAGAACAGATATGAGTAAAGAGATGAATCAGAAAACAGTGTTATGCGGTGCCAATGCCTATGAGCAGAAATATTATTTTAATGAGCAGTTTGCGGCAATCCCCGAGTCGATTAAAGAGGAATTGCATGTAATATGTGTTCTTTTTACCGAGGAGGTGGGCGGTATCTTTACCATCGCCTTTGATGAGGACGGCAGTGTGTTACTGGAGACCAATGCGGAGGAGGACGACCTGCTCTACGACGAGATCAGCAGCGGGCTGCTGGTGGGGGAGATCCGCAGAAACAGGCAGGAAATGCTGGAGTCGCTGCAGTTGTATTACAGAGTTTTTATTCTGCATGATCAGTCGGTACTGGGAGAGGATTGAAAAATCAGAGATTTTTCAATCGCAAATTTGTGCCTTGCGGCGACAAATTCGCAGGCTGTGAGAAGAATCTAAAAAAGGCGGATAGGATAATGAACAGCTTATTGCAAGAGCTGACGATAGGCAGTGTTACATTGAAGAACAACATCATACTGGCTCCCATGGCAGGCGTGACAGACCTGCCTTTTCGTTTGTTGTGCAGTGAACAGGGAGCGGGTATGTGCTGCATGGAGATGGTCAGCGCCAAAGCTATTTTATATAAGAATAAAAATACGGAGAGTCTGCTGGAAATTCATCCGCAGGAGGGAGTCGTATCCTTGCAGCTCTTCGGGTCGGATCCGAAGATCATGAGCGAGATGGCGAAGCAGATTGAGGACAGACCTTTTGACATTCTGGATATCAATATGGGATGTCCCGTGCCTAAGGTGGTAAATAACGGGGAAGGATCGGCATTGATGAAAAACCCTAAGCTGGTAGGCGAGATCGTGTCTGCTGTGACTAAATCAGTCAATAAACCGGTAACGGTTAAGATTCGCAAAGGGTTTGACGAGGTGCATGTCAATGCGGTGGAGATCGCGAAGATTGTGGAAGAATCGGGTGCGGCGGCGGTGGCAGTGCACGGCAGGACGAGAGAACAGTATTATGCCGGGGAAGCGGATTGGGAGATTCTGGCGAAGGTGAAGGAGAGTGTGTCTGTTCCGGTGATCGGTAACGGTGATGTGACGGACGGCGCCAACGCGGCAAGGATGCTTCGCGAGACGGGCTGCGACGGCGTTATGGTGGGGCGGGCAGCCCGCGGCAATCCATGGCTGTTTCGACAGATGGAGGCTTATCTTCGTGACGGGACCATAGTAGAGCCGCCGGACAGGGAGGAAGTAAAAGAGATGATCCTGCAGCATGCACAACTACAGCTTGCATGCAAAGGGGAATATACGGGAATTCGCGAGATGCGCAAGCATGTGTCGTGGTATACTGCCGGTATGCCGCATTCCGCCAGACTGCGGCAGAGCGTCAATATGGTGGAAAGCTTCGAAGAGTTACGACGGCTGGTGGAGGAGGAGTTTTAGGGGATTCAGCCATGCTATTCATAACTTGCCGTATGGAAGATTTTGAAGAAGTTAAGCATGTTGACGGCAAGTTATTCATTGCGGGCGTTCCGCCCTATAGAAATTAAAATATAATATTCCCTTAGTGAGCGAGCTCCCACGGGAATATTATACTTTAATTTCTGCATGGCTGAATGGGGAAGCGCATATATTAATGCATGGAGCGGGAAAAGATTGTGTATTATTATCCCATGCAGGAGCAGCGGGAACAACAGAATAACTTTTTTATGGCAATGAGGCGGCGGTTTCGGGAGGAGAGGCTGACTCTGCGGTATTATGGGGAAGCGGATGGGTGTGAACTTGATGGAACGCGAAGCGGGGACAATGCGCGGAGCAAAGAGAACATGCGTTATTCTGAACTTGATGTGGTGGGGTGCGCCGTATCTCCTTTTTATTATAAGACAAGACCGTGGAAGCCGCAGGTGTTGGCAGAGGCAATGGAGAATGTGCTGCGGCATGTGGAAGGCATGGCGGATACATGGATTCATCCGCAGATTGGCGTTCTTCTGACGGAGGACTATGCGGGACGTTTCCTTCCGCGCAGGGAGACCGTGCAGATGGTGGCGGCGCAGCTTGTCCGTCAGTATGCGGCAGGGATGATCAGAGAGTGCGGGGAAGTGGCGGTGCTCTTAGGTGCGCCGGAGGATACGGACGGGCAGATGCAGATGACAAGAGAACTTTTGCAGCCTTATCTGCCGAAAATAAACAGACTCTTGATCTTCTACGAGGAGGTTGCGGAGACGGATATCTGGATGGAGCTGGGCAGTCATCTGGACGAGTATTACTATGAGTACGGGCTTGTACCGCAGCTGGAACCCTATGTGGCGTCTTACGGCGGCAAAACGGACGATTTGTATGAAGGAGCTGTTCTTAAGTGCGGTAAACCGCGGTGTGGCGGCATGATCTTAGACTACAGCGGGCGGTTCCGATATCCTAAAATATTGCCGGGGAGTAAGGCGGTTTATATTGATATGATGTCTGAAACGGAAAAGGAACGGCTGCTTAGACGAAAAACGCCTTGGATTTCGTATATTTCACCGTTAAAATACCTTGACACTATAGTGAAAAGTGGGTATGATAGATGAGTTAAAAAGACATGAAGATTAAAGGGCGAAAATACAAATTGGATATAAAATAATATATTAAAGGAAGGAAAATTTACCATGCAGGAGAAGAAAAATATCTTAACGTATGAGGGCTTGAGAAAATATGAGGACGAGCTGCACGATCTGAAGGTTGTAAAGCGTAAGGAAGTTGCGCAGAAGATCAAAGAGGCGAGAGAGCAGGGCGACCTGTCTGAGAACGCGGAGTATGATGCGGCGAAGGACGAACAGCGTGATATCGAGGCCAGAATCGAGGAACTGGAGAAGATCCTTAAGAATGCGGAAGTAGTCGTTGAGGACGAAGTGGACTTAGACAAGATCAACATCGGCTGTCAGGTAAAGATTCTGGATATGGAATATAATGAGGAGTTGGAGTATAAGATCGTAGGTTCCACAGAGGCTAACAGCTTAAAAGGCAAGATTTCCAACGAGTCTCCCGTGGGTAAGGCGCTGATCGGTGCCAAGGTCGGCGATACGGTAGATGTGGAGACGCAGGCGGGAGTCATTCAGTATAAAGTGCTGGAGATTCAGAGATCGAACTAATTCGATGTAAAACGGAGAGAATGCTTTGAGGCCGCATGTAAGGCGGTTTATTTATGGAAAGAACGGAAGATTGGGCTGTTTAGGGCATAAACAGGTGAGAAAGGTGTAGGTATTGACATGGCAGAGGCACAGAATCAGGGAAACGGACAGCAGGTGCAGGATATCAATCAACTTCTGAAGGTGAGACGGGAAAAACTTGCCGCATTGCAGGAAAGCGGCAAAGATCCTTTTCAGATCACGAAATATGATGTGACCCATCACAGTCAGGAGATCAAAGATAATTATACTGCGTTGGAAGGCAAAAATGTCACCATCGCAGGCCGTGTGATGTCCAAACGTATCATGGGCAAGGCTTCCTTCTGTAATGTGCAGGATTTGCAGGGCGATATCCAGTGCTATGTTGCCAGAGACAGCATCGGCGAGGAGCCCTATGCCGAATTCAAAAAATATGACGTGGGTGACATCGTAGGTATCGAAGGCGAAGTATTTACCACGAAAACAGGTGAGATTTCGATCCATGCGGCAAAACTGACACTACTGTCAAAAAGTTTGCAGATCCTGCCGGAGAAGTATCATGGACTTGTAAATACAGATATTCGTTATCGTCAGAGATATACAGATCTGATCATGAACGAGGACGTGAAGAAAACATTCGTCATGCGTTCCAAGATCATCAGCTCCATCAGACGTTATCTGGACGGACAAGGTTTCCTTGAGGTGGAGACGCCCATGCTTGTATCCAATGCAGGAGGCGCTGCGGCGAGACCTTTCGAGACACACTATAATGCGCTGGATGAAGACGTGAAGCTGCGCATTTCGCTGGAGCTGTATCTGAAAAGACTGATCGTAGGCGGCATGGAGAGAGTCTATGAGATCGGGCGTGTTTTCCGGAATGAAGGATTGGACGCAAGACATAATCCGGAGTTTACGTTGATGGAGTTATATCAGGCATATACGGATTATTACGGCATGATGGATCTGACAGAGAATATGTTCCGTCATGTAGCGCAGGAAGTATGCGGCACCACCACCGTTCCTTACGGTGATGAGATGATCGACCTGGGTAAGCCTTTTGAGCGCATGACTATGATAGAGGCTGTCAAGAAGTATGCCGGCGTGGATTTTGATACGGTGAAAGATACCGCTGAGGCGAAGAAACTTGCCGATGAGAAAGAGATACATTATGAGGAAAGACATAAGAAGGGTGATATTCTGAACCTGTTCTTTGAAGAGTTTGTGGAGGAACATCTGGTACAGCCTACCTTTATCATGGATCACCCCATCGAGATCTCTCCGCTGACCAAGAAGAAACCGGATAAGCCGGATTATGTGGAACGTTTCGAGTTATTTATTACAGGGCGTGAGATGTGCAACGCCTACTCGGAGTTAAACGATCCGATCGATCAGCGGGAACGTTTCAAGGCGCAGGAAGAGGCGCTGGCAGCAGGTGATGAGGAAGCTAATACTACCGATGAAGATTTCATGAATGCGCTGGAGATCGGTATGCCGCCGACAGGTGGTATCGGCTACGGAATCGACAGACTGGTAATGCTGCTTACGAATTCTCCGGCGATCAGGGATGTTTTACTTTTCCCGACTATGAAGAGTCTCGATAAGAAGCCGTCCGACGGCGCAAAGAGCGCGAAGAAGAACGCGGCTCAAAGTGCGAAACAGAGCAGTATTTCCAGAGAAGACGCGCTGGAACTGCTGAAGAAATATAACAAAGAGCCTTTCCATATCCAGCATGCGCTGACGGTGGAAGGCGTGATGCGCTGGTATGCGAAGGAACTGGGATATGCGCAGGAAGAAGAGTTCTGGGGTATTACCGGACTCCTTCACGATATTGATTTCGAGCTGTATCCCGAGGAACACTGTAAGAAAGCACCGGAGCTTCTGCGGGAGGCAGGGGTGAGCGAGGACATGATCTATGCGGTCTGCTCTCACGGCTACGGAATCTGCAGCGAGGAAGAACCGAAACTTGAGATGGAAAAAGTGCTCTTCGCGGCGGACGAGCTTACCGGTCTGATCTGGTCCTGTGCGCTGATGCGTCCGTCTAAGAGTACGATGGATATGGAAGTCAAGAGCCTGAAAAAGAAGTTTAAGGACAAGAAGTTTGCGGCAGGCTGTTCCAGAGATATTATTTCCCAAGGAGCTGAAATGCTGGGCTGGGAGCTGGATGATCTTTTCGATAAGACGATTCTCGCCATGAGAAGCTGCGAGGCTGCTGTGGCGGAGGCGATGGAAGGGAATTCATAAAAGAGAGATTTCAATCATAAAAAGAGGGCTGAATGGCGTGAGGGCGTCGTTTGGTTCTCTTTCAAGTTATGATATGGTGTAGCAAGCTACGAAAGTTTATGAGAGTAAAGGAACCATGGAGGGTTGAGAATATGTCTAAGGATTTGGTGGTGTATTATTCATTGGAAGGTAATACGGAGTATGTTGCTAATGTGCTGAAAGAAAAGATCGGTGCGGACTTGCTGAAACTTGTTCCCAAGAAGGCATACCATGACAAAGGCTTTGCCAAGTTCTTTTGGGGTGGTAAGAGTGCGGTGATGGCAGAGAAGCCTGAACTGGAAGAGTTTGATGTTGATCTCTTTCAATATGAGCGCATCATATTCGGTTTTCCGGTATGGGCATCGAATTTCACACCTCCTCTGAGGACTTTTATCGAGAATAATGCAGAAAAACTGAAGGGGAAGAGATTTGCTGCTTTTGCGTGTCAGAGCGGAGGTGGTGCAGAGAAGGCAATTGCGAAGCTGGCTAAATGCATCGGAATCTCTGATTTTGATAAGACAGCTGTTTTCATAGATCCGAAAACAAAGTCGGATGATAAGAAGAATGAGCAGATAAAAGCCTTTTGCCAGGCGCTTACGGGGAATGTATAATGTCAGTGGAGGATATGCGATGCCGGAGACAAATAATTGGAAATTTGAACTGGAACAATATATCAGGCAGAGTGAGCCAACCAAAACTGAAAAGAGTAAAGCGTGGGAGACTGCAATCGGCCTGCAGGATGTAGATGGACTCAAGACTTCGGAGTATCTGCTTGAAACGGCAAAAGAACATATTGAAGGCAAGATTGATATTGATGTTGCACAAAAGAGAATACAATCCTATTATGAAGAGAGGGCGGATAGGGAAGATGTTTCGTTTGATACCATGGAAGCAGATATTGTGGCTTCAAGGATTGCAGCACTTTTAGGCGAGCAGACATTTCAATTTTCACCGGCGGAATGGCAGACGATTCATAAACGTCTTTTTGAAGGGGTGTTTAACCATGCGGGCATAATCAGAACATATAATATAACCAAGAAAGAGTGGGTGCTGAAGGGAGCAACGGTATTGTATGCTTCTGCTGAAAGCATTAAACCGACACTTGCATATGATTTCGATATGGAAAAACAGTTTTCCTATGAAGGTCTTTCTGTGGCGGAATCGATAAAGCATATTTCGAAGTTTACGTCCGGTATATGGCAGATTCATCCATTCTGTGAAGGGAATACAAGAGCAACCGCAGTATTTATCATTAAATATTTGAAAACGTTTGGATTTCGTATCGGAAATGACGCTTTTGCCAACCATTCATGGTATTTTAGAAATGCGTTGGTGAGAGCGAACTACAATAATCTTTCTGCCGGAATAAATGCTACAACAGAGTATCTCGAACTGTTTTTTGAAAATTTACTGTTGAATAAGAATCATGAGTTGAAAAACAGATATCTACACATCGAGTATGAAAAGGAGATTCGGAATGATATTGTTCAAAGTGCCAATCAAAATATTTCAAAGTGCCAAAATGACACTTTGAATGATACAATCAATTGCACTTTGGATGAACTGGCGATCTTACAGATTGTTGCGGATGAGCCGACGATTACACAGAGAGAACTGGCCCGCAAAAGCGGAAAATCGGAACGTACTATTAAAAGAAAAACTGTAGAATTGCAAGAAAAGGGATGTTTGAGACGTTTGAACGGAAAACGTAACGGATGGTGGGAAATTCTTATAAAATTGCCGTTAAAATAATTGTGATAAAGGAGGAAGTAAATTATGCAGTACAGAATTATCGGAGATACGATGCCGGCAGTGGAGGTGCTTTTTGACGCGCCGGGAGAGTCCATGTACACACAGTCGGGCGGAATGGCATGGATGACGGATGGAATTGCCATGGATTCCAATATGAGGGGCGGTCTGGGCAAAAGTATCGGGAGAATGTTCTCCGGAGAGTCACTTTTCATGGCAACCTATAAGGCGGAGCGTGCCGGCAGCATGGTAGCGTTTGCATCTACGGTTGCGGGCGAAGTGCTGCCCATCGATGTGGGAGCAAGCGGCGGTATGATCTGTCAGAAAGGCGCTTTCCTGTGCGCGCAGGAGACAGTGAACCTGAATGTGACATTTACCAAGAAGTTTTCTGCAGGATTGTTCGGCGGGGAAGGATTCATTCTGCAGGACATCAGCGGAAGCGGCATGGTCTTCCTTGAGATCGATGGCAATAAAGTGGAGAAGAATCTGGCACCCGGAGAAGTGCTTAAAGTAGATACGGGAAATGTGGTCGCATTCGAAAGATCCGTGAAATACGACATCGAGACAGTAAAAGGACTTAAGAACATCTTCATGGGCGGCGAAGGTCTGTTCCTGACCAAGCTGACAGGGCCGGGCAAGGTAATTCTGCAGACACAGAACTTTAATGAGTTTGCGGGAAGAATTATCGGGATGGTGCCGTCGAGATAGATGGAATGGGGTATTGAGATAGTACCAACGGGTATGCTATTTGAATCAGTGGATTAGGTCTAAGAAGGCCGGAGCATGTGCTTCGGTCTTTTTTCTGATGTTGTATTCAGTTTTCATTTATTCAATACTGTATACTGACTGGTGTTTAGGCTTGCAGGGAGTGCGATATATCAAGAATTTTGAAATAATCAACTTTTTGTTTACAACGTGGTAAATAAAGATTTTTATTGAAAAACATACTACGTTAAAGTATACTACTTATAAGTAGTATGTTTGACTTGCCGCCGGCAGAAATAAAGAGGAGAATCATAATGATCGGAAGAATGAAAGAAATGAACCAGCTTGAAGCGATGTATTCAAGTAATCGATTTGAGTTTATGGTCATGTATGGAAGACGGAGAATAGGAAAAACCACCATTTTGCAAGAATTTTCCAAAAGACATAAAACCATATATTTTTCTGCACAGGAAAAAAATGATGCTTTGAATCTTCAGGATTTTTCGAGAATCATACAGGAATATTTTGATGGCAGTTTTATAGCCAATTTTGCAAATTGGGAAGATGCATTAAATTATATCAGCAGGAAAGTACAGGATCAAAGAACTGTATTAATTATTGACGAATTTCCTTTTCTGGCAGAGACAAATCCAAGTATTAAGAGTATCCTGCAGCATAGAATCGATCATGATTGGAAGGAAAGAAATATATTCCTTATTCTTTGTGGTTCCAGTGTCAGTTTTATGTTGAATGATGTTATGGGATATAAGAGCCCTTTGTATGGACGGAGTACCGGCAGCATGGAGGTTCTTCCATTTGATTATCTGGAAAGTGCAGAGTTTTTCCCTGATTACTCAGAGGAAGACAGGATTATTGCATATGGAATACTTGGAGGTGTTCCCAGATATCTGAATGCTTTTGATTCAAAATGTTCTCTTAGGGAAAATATCATTTCGGAAATTCTGACCGAGGGGGCATTCTTAAATGATGAACCTCAGACATTGCTCCGCATGGAACTCAGAGAACCCGCCGTCTATAATTCTATACTGGAAGCTGTCGCAAACGGCTGTAACAGAGTCGTAGAAATTGCGGATCGAATCCATGAGGAAAAAAGCAAGTGCAGTAAATATATGCTGACGCTGCAGACGCTTCGACTTTTGGAAAAGCATGTTCCATGCGGTGAACCGGAAAGCAGTAAAAAAGGTATTTATGTGATTACTGATAATTTCTATAGATTTTGGTACAGATATGTGTTTTCTAACAAGAGCTATTACGAGATGCTGGGAATGGATAAAGCGGCGGATGAAATCATGGGGGAGATTAGCAATTATATGGGACCTGTATTTGAAGATATTTGCAGACAGTACTTAATCAGACAGGCCAAAGCGGGAAATCTTCCTTTTGTCCCATATGTCATCGATAAATGGTGGGGGAATAATCCGGTTATTAGGGCACAGGATGATGTGGATCTGCTTGCCCTTGATAAGAAAAAAGAGAAGGGGATATTCGTGGAATGTAAATTTCGAAGCAGACCCATGGCTATGGAAGAATATGATGATTTAGTGACGGCGACAGAAGCATTTCCCAGTGTGAAAGAAAAGAAACTGATTTTTATCAGTAGGGGCGGTTTTACAGAATCGGCGAAAAGGCGTGCGGAGGAAGAAGGAGCGGATTTGGTTGGAATTAAGGAGCTGTATGTGTGATGAAGTGTAGAACGCTCCTTGCAGGAGCGTGTGTCGACAATCGATATGATCATTAGCATTTATTATAGAAGGTGTTGATTTATATGAAATATGATTCAATGAAATATATTTCATATAAATTGTGAGAGTACACGGTGGTGCAGTATCTTCTCTTTGCCAAAGGCGGTTTTACGGATTGGGTAGCAGGGCATGCAGAGGATGATTTGGTGAAATTGTTCGGATTGGAGGAAGTGTTTGAAGATGGAGAAAAAAACAAGAGAACAGGCAGTTGAGGAGTTGTCATTGATGCTTCTGTATCTTACGAGATTTCAGGATAATAACGAATTTTGCAGATACATGGAGCCGAGCTGGAAAGGCTATGATTTCGAAGTGTTGGACAAATTGGAAAAGGAAGAATATCTATATCAGCCGAAGAAAACGAAGCTTTCATATTTGTCGGAGGCTGGCAAAGAGCGTGCCAGAAGATTGTTACAGGAATATAATCTGGCGGATACCGACATCATGGAACGTTTTGAGTTTAGGAATATCAGACCGAAAGAAACAGAGCAAGCCATTGAGATAGAACAGATCTGTTTTCCACCCAACGAGGCATGTTCAGCAAAAATGATGAGAGAACGTATCGAAACGGCACCGGAACTTTTTCTGGTGGCAGTTGACAGATCGACCGGGAAAATTGCCGGGTTTTTGAATGGTCTGTCTACAAATGAGTATTCATTTCGGGACGAGTTTTTTACGGATGCGAGTCTTTATGATCCTAATGGAAAGAATATCATGCTGCTGGGATTGGATGTGCTTCCGGAATATCGCAGACAGGGGCTTGCCAGAGAGATTATGTTCCAGTATTTGAGACGCGAGCGGGAAAAGGGACGGAGTATCGTGGTTCTTACATGCTCGCAAAGTAAGGTGAAGATGTATGAGAAATTTGGGTTTAATGACAGAGGGATTGCTGATTCGACTTGGGGCGGAGAGCAGTGGCATGAGATGACGTGTGTGATTGGGTGAGGGGAATGTTGATTTATATGAAATAAAATTCTAGGATGAAATAATTATAAGATAAAAGAATCATGCAGAGATGTATGGTTCTTTTTTGATAACGGTGGTGGGTATGAGTGAGGAGTTTTCAATAAGTGTAGTGTCTCGGTTTTCGTGGAATTATTGCACATAATGTTTACATTTTTGTATAAAATGATAAAATATAAACGGAAGGAGGCGGTGAGATGTTCAGTAAGAATTTAAAATATTACAGATTGAAAAAAGGTATGTCAATGAAAGAGCTGGCCTCTTTAGCCGGTGTGTCGTCTATGACCATCAGCTATTATGAAAGCGGTGAGCGGAAGCCGAGTATGGATACGATCAAAGCACTTGCCGGGGTACTGGGAGTAAAAGTTACTGATTTCTTAAGTAATAGAAATGAAAATCTTGTGTTTGTTCATGGGGAATTCAGGAAGGGCAGTAAGCTTTCTGTGAAACAGCAGGACTATATAAAGGAATCTGTTGAGGAATACTTAGGCAGGTTTTACTCGGTTATAGATGTGCTGGGAGGAGATGTGCTGCCGGAAGCGCCGGAATGCCACGGGCTTGCGCTTACTGATAATGTTGAAGAAAATGCACTTGCAATGCGTAGATATCTGCATATTGCAGAATTCGGTCCGGTGGGAAATCTGGTCGAGCTTTTGGAAAACAAAGGAATTTTGGTTTATATAACCGAGGTAGACGACGATGCATTTTCGGGAATGAACGGATCGGTCAACGGCAGACCTTATATTATAATCAACGGTCGGATGAGTGCAGAGAGGATCAGATCTACGATTGCCCATGAGATGGTACACTTTATATTCAAGTGGTCGGATAATATGGAAGAAAAACAGATAGAAGATACGGCGACTGCTGTCAGCGGTGCCTTTCTGCTTCCGTTTGCCGATGCCAGAAGGGAATTGGGTATCAGAAGAACGGCTGTAACGAAAGACATGACGCTTACCTGCAAAGAATACGGGATATCCATGTATCTTCTGGTTAAGCGAGCCAATCTGTGTGGGATCATAAATGATAATGTGGCAAGAAATTTCTATATTCAAGCCGGTCAGGCCGGGTGGAAAAAGCATGAGCCGTCAAGGATTCGTCAGGAAGAACCTATGCTCTTTATGCAGTTGGTATTCCGTGCAGTCAGTGAGAATGAAATATCTGTGCAGAAAGGTGCGGAGTTGTTAAAACAGCCCTATGCGTATGTGAAGGAGCAGTGTTTTGCGGGGGAAGGGGCGACGGATGAAATATATTAGCAGTGATACAAACGTGTGGCTGGATTTTGAGATAATTGATAGGTTAGAGCTACCCTTTAATTTACCGTATATTTATTTGATGAATGAAGATGCGGTGCATGATGAACTGTTATCCCCGGAGGGATTGAGTGAGAGATTGCTGGCATTGGGGTTAGTTGAAGTTGAACTGACTGAGGAAGAGTTCTTCTGCGTAGAAAAATATACGCGTGATTATCCGAGACTTTCTGTGTATGATTGTGTTGCATTGGCAATCGCAAAATGTCGCAGAATTATTTTGCTAACAGGTGACTGGGCACTTAGAAAGGCAGCCAAGGAAGAAGATGTATCTGTAATGGGAACGATCGGGATACTTGATCAGTTATATGATGGTGCATATATTGGAAGAGAAGAGTATTTGGAGTGTTTGAAACGATTACATAGATATAATGGTGGGAAGGTGCGATTGCCGGAGAAGGAGTTGGTGAAGCGGATAGAAGGTAATAAGTAATAATCTATCTTTGAGGATGATAGAAGGGAGTGTGTTGATATTGTATTTATGCTGTATTCAGACTATAATAATTAAAGAACTAACATTATAAAGATATTTTATACTTTCAGTAGAGGATGTAACTTTATGGAAGAATATGGGGTATATGTGTGATATAGGAATATAATTTTTGGCTCCAAAGTATCTTTGAAGATTATAGCAAATTAGACTTTGCAGAAAATGAAAATAGTAAAAACTCAATAAAAGTTGTGTGGATTTAATATATTTAATGAAATTTATAAATGGAGTGGGTACATATGAGAGTTGCAGATTTTTTCTGTGGTGCTGGCGGATTCTCTGAAGGATTTCGTCAGGCGGGATTTGAAATAGTGTTTGCAGTAGATAAATGGGAGCCAGCTGTTACAACTTATAAAGGGAATAAGCCAGGAGTGAACGTGATTCAGGATGACGTAATCAACATATCGAAACTTCCTGATCAAGAGTTTGAAGAATTAGTTCCTGACTCAGAGGTAATTATTGGCTCACCCCCTTGCCAGGCATTTTCCCATTCAAATAAATCGGGGAATGCAGATAAATCTTTAGGCATTGAACTGATAGAGGCATATCTTCGTATAATTGTCAGAAAGAAGTTTAAACCAAATTCAATACTAAAATATTGGGTGCTTGAAAATGTACCTAATGTAAAAGAATATATTAAAGAAGAATATACGGCTGATGATTTTGGTCTAGCAGGTGATTTTGTGTTACACCCCCATAAGGGTGCAGCGGGCATATATAACGCCAAGTATTATGGAGCACCAACAAATCGTAAGCGGTATTTATGCGGCGAATTTCCTACTCCGATAAAAACACATACTGATGAAACAGCTGTTACGTTAGGTTCTGTGCTTTCTTCTTTGGGTGACCCTTTGGGAGGTATTCCGAAAACTATAGTAGATGTTAATTATCCTGATTTGAAGATGGATAGGTACAATGTGTCTGATCATTTGTATGTTCACGAACTTGCCCCATTTGAATGGAATGTCGCCAAAAGACTGAAGCAAGATAAAGGTTATATGGGAAGAATGTCATTTCCTGAGAACCTTGATAGACCTTCAAGAACTGTTATGGCTACTATGTCTGCAAGTTCTAGAGAGGCGATGATTCTTGGATATGAAAATGGAAAATATCGGTTACCTACTGTTAGAGAAACTGCATCGATGATGAGTTTTCCAATAGATTATCGATTTTATGGAAAATCCAAAGGAATAAAACATACCCTCGTCGGTAATTCTGTTCCGCCTAAGTTGTCTTTTGCCTTGGCAAAAGCAATTGCGCTTGACAGTGGTGAGCAGATACCCGATCATTATCTTCCGATTCAACATGATTCTGGACTTGAGTTTTTTAATTTAAACGGAAGGGATATTCCGATTAATGAGGAACGTCCTCGAAGAAGTGTAGCAAAGTTTAAGTATCATATTCCGTACTTAATTCTTGATGCCTATAGGGTGGAGCTTACAAACTACAAGTCTAATTTCAAAAGCAGTAACTTTAGATGGAATGTTGAACTTCATTACAGTCAAGGAAAAGCAAAAGCGGCTGTATTCACACCAGATATTATTGAAAGGCAAATTCCCGAAGCTTACCGAGAACCTGTAGAGCATTATCTGGAACAGATTCAGAATAAGGTAGTTTCATACAATCAATTCCAAGAGATGTTTTGTTTGACAACGAATCAACGGAAAGAATTGGACGGGTGGGGACCGTATGAATTATTAGATGATATAAAAAGATTTATCGATAATCTTCTTTCGAATGAAGCAAAGAGCATACAAATAGAAACCGAATGTGTACCAAAACAATTACCCTTGGCGATAGTAGTTGGATATTATCTCTTAGATGAAATAGTTAAAAAAATGGGAGGATTAAGTAATGGATGCAACAACTCGCAAGACAAAACTGGTTGAATTAAGTAAAAATAATAACAGCATAGCTATGACTGGTATTCCTCTTCGATATAAAGGTGAAACAAGGACAGAAAATGTATATCGTATTCCTCTTGACTATCTTATATATAATAAATATAATGGCCGGATCGGTTCTGAAGTTTTATCATATGAAACGCAGAATGGAGTACTTAATGCAGAATTGGATCATGATCGAAAAATCATTGAGGATTTTCTATATCTGTCGAAAAAGGATCGTAATGATACGACTATGGAAAGCTTGCTTAAGAATGGGCAACAGAGATATGGAATTGTCACTTCTGATGGAACGATTGTTGACGGTAATAGACGTGCTATGTTATTGAACCGTCTTTTCCATAAAAGAGAAAAATTGGGCTATTCTTATGAAGAGGTTGAAAAGTGTCGATATTTTCTTGCCATCATTTTACCTGATGATGCAGAGGAGAGAGATATACAACAGCTTGAGACCATATATCAAATGGGTGAAGATGATAAGTTGGACTACAATCCTATTGAAAAATATTTAAAGTGTAAAGAATTGAAGCGTTTAGGATTTTCAGAGGAGGATATCGCCAGCTTTATGAGTGAAAAAACTAGCCAGATAAAAAAATGGCTAAGAATATTAGAATTGATGGAGGAATACCTCGAGGCATATGATTACGAGGGTATTTATACACGTCTAGAAAAAACGGAAGGNCCGTTTGTTGACTTGGCAGGGTATTTGGATTCTTATAANAGGCGNGATACAAATGTTCGTACTGATTGGAGTTATACTGATTCGGACATTTCCGATTTAAAATTGGTATGTTTTGATTATATTCGTGCGAGATATGAAGGAAAAGAATTTCGAGATATTGCAAAGACAGGAAAAGAGGGCAGTATTTTTTTCTATAAGGATTTATGGGATGCATTCTTGCAAAACCATCAGGAAAATGTACCTTTGGATCAAGAATCGGTCGAAGAACTAAGGCAGAACCACCCAGATGAAGATTTAAGTAAATTACTTCGAAGTCGTGATAGTGATTGGGTAGAACAGGCAAAGAATCATTTAAAAGGCAATCTTCAACGTCATACTCGAAAACTTGAAGATAAAAGAGCTGCTAATAAGCCGGCGGATTTACTAGAAAGAGCATTGAGTGCGTTGCAAGCAGTTGATATGAATCAAGAGTCGTTTTTTGATGATCCTCATATTAGAGAAATGATTAAAGATATTGGTCGTATTTCGTGGGAAATGAAGAAACAACTTGAACGGAGATAATGTCATGGCAACGATTTCTATCGATTTCAATTCTTCAAAGAAAGAAATATATTTACTGGGAGATATAGGTGCTTTATGTGGCCATCGTTTTGCGTGGAGGTATGTTAAAGACTATTTTCATCCGCAAGTTGAGCAGGACAGAATCGTGATATCATTTGAGGATAATGAGCCTGTAATAATTTTGACCTCGATTCGGGATATGCTGAAAAAGTATGGTTTTCAGGAAATGCAAACAGAAAGTTCTGAACAGATACTTTTGGACTTTTATGAGGAGGAACGAAAATTTACTGAGTTCTCTCTTAAGGCATTGTCTATTAGAAATAATGACTGTGATACGATAGAGTTTAAAATATTTACGGAGTCTGTTTTGAAGAATTTGCCTGCTCGTTCGTTATATCCGCTTCAATTGCTTGCGGCGTATCATATGGCTTTTTCGCAGAATGCTTGCAATTTTTCCGTTCCTGGAGCAGGTAAGACAAGTATTGTATATGGAGCATATGCGTATTTACATAATTTGCCAGTAACTGATTCTAAATATGTTGAGCGCATGCTGATTGTTGGCCCTCTTAGTTCTTTTGGACCATGGGAAGCAGAGTATCAGGAATGTTTTGGTTATTGTCCTTCTGCAAAAAGGCTTATTGGCGGAGTGAGCAAAGAGGATAAACAGGATTACTTGTATTCTAAAAGACCATCTGAATTAACACTTGTTTCATATGCTTCTGTAGTTTCGTTGAAAGAAGAACTTGGTTATTTTCTTCGTTATAATAAAGTTATGGTGGTTTTAGACGAAGCGCATAAGGTTAAGAATACTTCAGGAGGAGTGACCGCACAAGCTATCTTGGAATTATCAAAATTTTGTCAAGCACGTATAATTTTGACAGGTACTCCTGCGCCAAATGGATATGAAGACTTATATAATATGTTTAAGTTTATTTGGCCAACTAAAAATGTTACGGGTTTTGAAATTAATCAACTTCGAGATATTACAGCAAAAGGAGACAGTGATCGAGTTGATCGTCTAATTAACAATATTTCTCCTTTTTTTATAAGGATTAAGAAAAGTGATCTGAATATTCCTATGGCGACAGTTCATCCACCCATATATGTTAATATGGGAGCATATCAACAAAGGATTTATGATTTTATAGAAAAGCGATATGTTGATGCAATAATCAGTGAGGGAATAGTTGATACTTCATCAAAGTTTAAAGCTATATTAGCACAAGCGAGAATGATTCGTCTCATGCAGGCAGCATCAGACCCAACTATGTTGCAGACTCCGTTGTATGAGTTTATTCAAGATGATGAATGTCCACGTGAAGCATATCAAGCGGTTGATGATTTAGAAATCCTTAAGTCCATCTTGGAATATGAAACATTGGAAATTCCATCAAAATATATTGCAGTTAAAAAATTAGTTGAAGAGATAATTTCAGACGGAAGTAAAGTTGTAATTTGGGCTACATTTATTCACACTATTCTAAGGCTTAAGTCATTCCTTGAGAGTTATGGGATTGTATGTCAGGAACTTTATGGAGCCATACCAATCGAAAAAGGTGATAATGATGAGGATTCAGAAAGTCAAATTATTACTCGTGAACGAGTTGTGAGAGAGTTTCAGTCTCCAAACTGTCCTTATAAGGTTATTATAGCAAATCCATTTGCTGTAGCAGAATCAATTTCTTTACACAAATCATGTCACAATGCCATTTATATTGAGCGATCATTTAATGCTGCTCAGTTTGTCCAATCAAAAGATCGGATACATAGATATGGACTAGAGCCAGGAACGGAAACAAATTATTATTATATTCTTTCAAAAGATTCTATAGATGAGACGATTGATACAAGATTAACAGAAAAAGAAAAACGTATGACAGAAATAATGGAAAGTATGCCCATCCCGTTATTTAATAATATTGATGATGGCTTGGGAGACGAAGATATAAAGGCGTTGATAAAGGATTATGTTAGACGAACTAAAAAAAATTAAGTATCCGGGTAGGAAAGAAGATATCTTATTTCTGCTTCGTAATATTATAGGAAATAGAATGTTTTTACCAGATGATTTAAAGGTACTTTGTTCTCATGCGCCTGCTGGGTACCAGTTATCTTATGATGATCTTTTGTCATATTGTAAAAGTTTTGCATGGATTTCTGAAAACGAAGTTATAGCTGTTGATGAATCTTTGTTCAAATATCTGGATTCTGACGATGCACTTAATGATGAATTAATAAGACGAACCGTAAAGGATTTGTTTGAGATAGGTATATTTAAAATAGATATGTTTTCTTACAATGTTGTGGATTGTCGAATTATATTTCATAATGAACGCTTACCATTGACCTATTCGTCAATAAGAAACGTTTTAATTAGTCAGGGTTTTTTTGTTGTTGATCGAGAAAATCATAAGAGTGTGATATATGTTAATTCCATATATGAAAAAATTGTTTCACGATTTTGCAAGGAAACCGTTCGTACCTTTACATTAGAACAATTAAAGGCAAAAATGGAGAATAACGCTATTGTAGGCGCTATGGCGGAAGAATTTGTTCTTAATTATGAACATCAAAGAATCACAAATCTTGAATTGGCATCAAAAATTCGTATTATCTCAGATGTTGATGTAACAGCAGGTTATGACATAATCTCTTTTGATTCAAATCAGTCAACACGCTATGACCGATACATTGAAGTTAAGGCAACTTCAAAAAATGGGTTTTTCTGGTCGGTAAATGAATATGAAACG